>NZ_BOLT01000006.1:0-106544 GCF_016861805.1 Lacticaseibacillus sp. 53-4 | reverse complement strand
ACCGATGCATGGCGTAACAGCCTAGACCACTATCAAGAATTCGTTATCATCGTTGCACTTGACTTGAAAATTGAGGAGGCGAACTGGATGATACTTAACATCCTCATCGTAGTCTATGCAGCACTCACCATCTTTGCCGTCATTGCTGACTGGCAACCCACTGTACTGGTAAACTGGGTCAGCTTAGCCGCGGCGATTTTTTTGCTACTTGGTCTTCGGTGGCATTGGGCGATTCTAGTCGCTATCGTTCTGCTGCTGGCTGCGGCCATTGCCCAGGGCTATCAGCGCTACGGCCACATCCACTGGTCGCATCTGGTCGTGCGCCTGCTGCTGAGTGCGGCGATATTGGTTTTTGGGGGATTGCAGCACTGGCACTAACTCACACGCATACAGCAATGCCCCCGGTTCGCACCGACGCGAACCGGGGGCATTTTTAGCCTGACGTTAGAATTTCTGCCAAATATCTGCCAGCACATTGGTCTGCTCGCGGTCCGGGCCCACTGAGAACGTCAACAGGTCGACGTTGGTCAGTTCAACGATGCGCTTCACATAATTGCGGGCGTTTTCGGGCAAGTCGGCCAGCGTCTTGGCGCCGGTGATGTCCTCGTCCCAGCCGGGCAACTCCTCGTAAATCGGCTTGCAGGCCGCCAGCTCCTTGAGTGACGCCGGGTAGCGCGTGATGGTCTCGCCGTTCAGATCGTAGGCCGTGCAAATCTTCACCGTCCTGAGCCCAGTCAGGACGTCGATCGAGTTCAGCGCGAGATCAGTGACTCCGGCAACGCGGCGCGCATGGTTGACCACCACGGCGTCGAACCAGCCAATACGACGCGGACGGCCGGTGACGGTGCCGTACTCGTGGCCGGCCTCACGAATGAAGCTGCCATCGTCGTCAAACAGCTCGCTTGGGAACGGGCCGTCGCCGACACGCGAGGTGTATGCCTTGGCCACGCCGACCACGCGATCGATCTTCGACGCGCCAACACCAGACCCAGTGGTGACCCCACCGGCCGGATTGGATGAAGTGACAAACGGGTAGGTGCCCTGGTCAACGTCAAGCATGGTGCCTTGCGCGCCTTCAAACAGTACGTTTTCGCCGTGGTCGATGGCGTCGTTCAGCACGACGGACGTGTCAGTGACGTATTGCTTAATTTGCTGACCATAGCCGTAGTATTCCTCGAAAATGTCGTCAAAATTCATCGGTTCAGCGTCGTAAATCTTGGTGAACAGCAGGTTCTTTTCCTTGAGGTTGGCGCGCAGTTTTTCCTCAAAAGTCTCCCGGTCAAGCAGGTCGGCGATGCGAATGCCGACGCGGGCGGCCTTGTCCATGTACGCCGGGCCGATGCCGCGGTTGGTGGTGCCAATCTTGTCCGCGCCCTTGGCCGCTTCCTGCAGCTTGTCCAGCGCGATGTGGTACGGCAGGATGACCTGCGCCCGGTCGGACACGCGCAGGTTATCGCCGGCAACGCCTTGCTCGCGCAGGTGCGCCAGTTCTTCAACCAGGCTCTTCGGGTTGACGACCACCCCGTTGCCGATCACGGACAGCTGGTGTGAATGCAGGATGCCGCTGGGGATCAGCCGCAGCTTGTACACCTGACCGCCCTGGTGAATCGTGTGCCCGGCGTTGTCCCCGCCTTGATAGCGGCCGATGATCTTCGCGCCTTGGCTGAGGAAATCGGTAATTTTCCCCTTACCTTCGTCGCCCCACTGTGTGCCAACAACTACGACTGTTCCCATGACTGCTCGCTCCTTCGTCTCGATTGGTAAATGCCACTCATTGCCACTCAGTATGATAACAACATTGCGGCTGGCTTTCAAGCCTAAACCCGAATGTTAATTTTTTAAATTTAAAAAGAATACAAAAAATCCGAACAATTTGTGTCCGGATTTTTCAATATTCAAAAATAACCGAATTACCGTTCGTGATGCAGCCGCGCTTCCTGCAGGTAGGCATAGATGTGGCCGAACGCGATCTCCTGCACGTCATCAAACGCGACCAGGGCCGGCTCACTGTCACTCGGCAGCTGCATCTCAAAGTTGGCAGGGCCGACCGCCTCGGGCACGCCCATCAGGTGGTCGTCATCGTCCTTGGTGCGAACGCGCACCACCCGCTCGAAGGCCGCCGCCTCCTGGATCAGACTCTGAAACAGGTCTGAGGAGCTGTCAAACTCGCGGTCCGCGTTCAGCACCGGCTGCTTTTCCAGGTGATTGGCCATCATCCAGTCGCTGTACGCGCGAACCGTTTGCAGGTAATCCGACGCCAGCGTCACACTTTGCAGACTGGTGAGCCGCAGCGCCACGTAACCGCCGAACTGACCCGCCATGTCCTTGAGCCGCAGCACGACCACGCTGTCGTTGATGGCCTTGACCGTGCCGACATAGAACTGGTCGTCCCCGCCCTTCGGCATCGCCGCCAGCAGTGTGCCGGCGGCCTGCGCATCCGTGAACACGGACTTGAGCTGGCCGTCGTTTTGCACGATCTTAGTGACGACGTGGCGCAGTTCGTCGCGTTTTTGAACCAGCTGACTTTCCAAATGCAGCTCAAGGCCCTGAAACTCGACCACCAGTACGTCACTGAAATCGACCTGCATGTAGCGCACATCAGTGTAATTGAACTTGTTGAACACGGACAGCGTCATGCGTCCTTCCGCGACGGCCGTCACCTGGCCTTCCAGATACGCGTCATCATCGGCGAGGATCACCAGGATTACCTCACCCGTTCGCTGCGCCTGGGCGGCCAGCTGGTGCATCAGGCTTTTGCGCGGGTCAAAATGCAGCTCGGGGCTCGGCTCCGCCATGGTGAGAAAATGCTTCTCCGCCGCCACGCGCATGCGAAACGACATGTCGACCAGGTCATCCCCGGCGAACTCGACCTGATCGATCGCGGTGAACGCAATCAGCACCGCCCCGTCGGCGATCCCCGCGTCGTTGTACGTCGAAAGGAGCACCCGCTGCTTGCCCAGCGACTGTACGTAACCAGTGTAAAAATCATCGGTGTCGCGCTGGTAGACGTTGATCAAAAGCTGCTCGTTGAGGGCAGTCATGAGACTCATCAAAATTGCATCCATGGTGGGGACCTCCTTTCTGTGAGGTTGCGTAGGGTCTGCGCGCTTAGGGAAACAGCTAGCCTAGCCTACCGCATTGGCGCCGTTCTTTGGCGCCGAGGCGGTGGGCGTTGATCAGCCAGTCTCGCAAAGCGAGTTACTGGCTGACATGCGTAGCTGCTAGATGCTTCCCCGTTGCAGACCCGAAGCGCGACTAAGTGTACATCCGTCGTATCACTCAGTCGGGCAACAGGGTGGTACGCCTAGTCGCGCTCCGCACTGGCAACGCGGGAGTGGATAGCTACGCTCAGCGCCTCGAAGCCAAAGTGCGGCTTCAATGCACTGAGCTATGATCAGACTGTAGCCGTTCACGGCGTACAGTCTGACATGCATAGCGGCTATCCATCCCGCTAAGTTCGCCAGTGCTTCGCAGCCTTACTCTTGCATCGGTGCCAGCGAACTGAACTTGTTATAGGACTTCACAAACAGCAACTTGACCGTACCGCGCGCGCCCGAACGGTTCTTTTCGATGATGACTTCAATTGGGCCAACATCCGGCTCGTCGCCGTTGCCCTGGGCATTGTTGTTGGTATTGTCGGCGTCATCGTCGTCGCCGCCTTCACCGTCGCGGTAGTAGTCCTCGCGGTACAAGAACGCGACAATGTCGGCATCCTGCTCGATCGACCCGGATTCACGAATATCGGACAGCACTGGCCGTTTGTCCTGGCGCTGCTCAACGCCACGCGACAGCTGCGACAGTGCGATGACCGGGCAGTGCAGCTCCTTGGCCAGCTTTTTCAGCTGACGCGAAATCGCGGAGACTTCCTGCTGCCGGTTTTCGCCGGTGCCTTCGATCAGCTGCAGGTAATCGATTACGACCAGGCCCAAGGGGTGAGCACCCTTTTCCTGATTACCATTCTTGTCTGTGGTTTTCTTTTCCTTCATTTCCTTTTGGAGCTTGAGGCACTCGGAGCGAATCTGTGCCACGCGCATGCCTGGGGTGTCGTCGATGAAAATCGAGGCATTGCTCAGGCTGCCCATCGCCACGACCAGACTGTTCCAGTCGTCAGGGGTCAGCTGGCCCGTGCGCAGGTGCTGCGAGTTGATGTTGCCTTCCGCACACAGCATGCGGTTGACCAGGGACTCCGCCCCCATTTCCAGCGAAAACATCGCGACAGTCTTCGGCGTCTTGGTACCGACGTTTTGCGCAATATTCAGGGCGAACGCCGTTTTCCCGACGGCCGGGCGGGCGGCCAAAATAATCAGCTCATCGTCGTGCAGGCCGGTCGTGATTTCGTCGAGGGCCTTGAAGCCAGTCGGCAGTCCCGTGATGGTCTGATCACCCTGCGCCAACTTGTCGATCTCGTTCATGGTCAGGTTCAGCACGTCTTTGATGGGGCGGAACCCGCCTTGCTGGTTGCCATCGTTGACCTTCATGATCGCCGATTCGGCGTTTTCCATCAGCGCTTGTACGTCATGGGGATCGTCGTAGCTCTGCTGGATGATTTTCGTCGCGGCATCGATCAGCTGGCGCAACTGCGCCTTGTCCGCGATAATTTTGGCGTAATAGACCACATTATCTGGCGTTGGGACGGCGTCGGACAGCTCCATCAAATACGGCACGCCACCGACGTCATCGAGCTGGTTGTGGTCGTCCAGGTAATTCTTGACCGTGACCACGTCGATGCCTTCCTCGTTCAACGACAGGTCGGACATCGCGGCGAATACGAGCTGGTTTGCGCGCTTATAAAAAGCCTCCGGCACGAGGAACTCTTCGGCCGTCGCAAGCGAACTTGGGCTCAGAAAAATGCCCCCGAGAAGCGCTTTTTCGGCGTCTGTATCTTGCGGTGGCATGTTCCGGATCTGATTATCCATGCTCGAGGGCTCCTTTTCTTACATCGTGAGTTATCTTATATAGTTTAGTTTACGCCGCAGGGTTTAGCAACAGACCGACCGCCAGGAAAAAGTAGGTCAGCATCCCGCCAGCACAACATTAGACGTCAATTAAATGACACCCGCTATGAATCAAAAAAGTGCACTGACATGGTATCCTATGCTAGCCCGCCGTGCGGTGGCACACCTTTCAGACTCAAATTGGAGGTGATGCCTATGTTATTATTTTGGGGGCCTCCAGAATGGAGGACGCGTGAATACGTTTGAAGTGTTAACGTTGCTGTTTCAATTTGGCACGTTAATTGCTTACATCGTCATCAGCCGCGACCAAAAGAAATAGCCGCCCGGCCATAAGCCAGACGACTGAAGAATCAATCTAAAGTCTGAAGGTGACCACCGGGTTCAGCGGCGGGTGACCCAGGGGCGTCGTGTTCGCGCACGGCGCCTTTTGTGTCTCCATTATAGCATGGTGAACAACTTGCCCGCTACTACTTCTGCGCGGTGATGTGAACGCGGATCCTGGCGTCGACGCCTGGGTACAGGTGAACCGTTACATTGCGGAAACCAAGGGCACGAATCGGCTCCGGCAGGTCCATCTTGCGCTTATCGACCTTGATCTGGTACTGCTTTTCCAGGGCCTGGGCGATTTGCTTGCTTGGGATCGAGCCGAACAGCCGGGAGTCCTCGCCGGCCTTGCTTTGGATCTGCACGACCGTCTTGTCGTCTTCGAGCTTAGTTTTGACGGCTTCGGCCTCGGCGCGATGTTCAGCCGCCTTTTTCTCTTCAAGCTTCTGCTGGCCGCGCAAGGCACTCATTGCCTGCGGAGTGGCCGGCTTGGCCTTACCGTTTTTGATCAGGAAGTTCTGTGCGTAGCCATCCGGGACCTCTTTGACCTCGCCACGGTTACCTTTGCCTCGTACGTCCTGCGTAAAAATCACTTTCATAAGATGGCCTCCCTAGTTTTCTTCCTTTTCCGTCTTGATGGCGTCTTTGAGCATCGCCGTCGCTTGCACGATGGTTTTGCCTTGAAGCTGAGTCGCCGCATTATTCAGGTGACCGCCGCCGCCAAGCTTTTCCATGATCAGCTGCACGTTGATGTTGCCAAGGCTGCGCGCAGAGATGCCCACGGTTGAATCAGACCGCCGCGTGATCACGAAGCTGGCCTCTATGCCGTTGAGCGACAGCAGTGTGTCCGCCGCCTGGGCCGCGATGACCGGATCATACGTCTGAGTCTCTTCACCCGTACATAATGCCATAGTTGGCGCGATCATTTCAATCGTGTCAATCAGGTGGTTCTTTTGAATGTACGAGTCGACGTTCTCCTTCAAAAAGTTCTGCGTCATCTGCGGATCGGCGCCCAGGCTGCGCAGGTACGACGCGGCGTCAAACGTCCGCGTGCCAGTGCGCATCGCAAAGTTGTGGGTGTCGACCGTGATGCCGGCCAGCATCGCCGTCGCCTCAAGCTTGGACAACGTCGCCACGCCCTTCGGCTGGTACTCGAACATTTCGGTGATCAGCTCACACGTTGAGCTGGCGTACGGCTCGATGTAAACCAACATCGGGTCTTCTGGGAACTCCTCGCCGCGGCGGTGATGGTCGATGATGACCGTGCGCGTCGCCAGGCGGTCGAACAGCGCCGGCGCCGCCGTGATCGACCGCTTCGAGTGGTCGACCAAGATCAATAGAGACTTGTCGGTGGCCTCGGTCAGCGCCGCTTCCGGCGTAACGATGGCGTTACCGATGTCCGGATCCTTGCCAACTGCGCCCATCAGGCGCTCGACGTCAGAGTGCAGGTGCTCGGGATTGATCACGACGTAGCATTCCTTGCCGTTCATCTGGGCGATGCGGCGAATGCCAAGGCTGGCGCCGATCGCATCCATGTCAGGCCGATCGTGCCCGACGACAAAAATCTTGTCCGTCTGCTTGAACAGCTCCTGCAAGGCCTGCGAAATCATGCGGGCCCGTACGCGGGTGCGCTTTTCCATCGGGTTCGTCTTGCCGCCGTAAAAACGGGCCTGGGCATTTTTCGCGCGGACGACGACCTGATCGCCGCCGCGGCCGAGCGCAAGGTCCAGGTTCGACTGCGACGTGATCGCCAGTTGCGCCAGGTCCGAGTCGCCGTACGCAATCCCGACCGACAGCGTCAGTGGATAATTCTGCTTCGACGTTTCGGTGCGGATCGTATCGAGAATCTTGAACTTGTCGGCCTCAACGGCTTCCAGCGAGCGCATATAGGCGATCATCAGGAAGCGGTCGTTGGCCACGCGCTTGACGAACATGCCGAACTTGTTGGCCCAGTCGCTCATTTGGTTGGTAACATAGGAGTTCAGGTTCGTCGTTGCCTGGTCATCCATGGTTTGGGTAACCTCATCGTAGTTATCCAGGAACACCTGGCCGATGGCGATGCGCTCGCCCTTTGCCTTTTCCTCGATCTGAGCGTAATGCGTGATGTCCATCAGGTACGCGACGCCGATCGGCTTTTGCACCGTCAGGTTGAAGTCGTGACCGCCCCAGTGAACCTCGGACAGCTCTGTGTCGTCCTGGTGCGCGGTGATGACATCCGCCAGCTCGCCGTCGATGTCCTTCAACGGCCGGCCCAGAATGTCCTCATCCTTGAAGTACTGCAGCAGGTATGGGTTCGCCCACTCCACGTTCATCTTCTGGTCAAAAATCAGGATCCCGACCGGCATCTTGATCAGGGCTTCCTGCTCCCCGCGCTTGATGCGGTAGGACAGGTCAGAGATGTATTTATTGGTCGACACCGTGATGCGTTCCAGGGTGAAGAACGTGGCCACGACCAGGCCGAGCAGGAACAGGAACAAAAGCAGACCCAGCCAGGGTTTGATGAAGACCGCGATCACCACGTCGACCACGGCTAGGCCGGTCATGATCAGCGCCAGATAACGCAGCCGCACGTCTTCTAAAAAAGACGGCAGCGTAATTTTTTCAAGTAATTTTTTCATAGTCCTCGCTAACTCGCTTTCGCAGTGCTGCTAATCGCTTTAATGTGCCCTTACAGTTTAACATATTATTAAGGAAAGGCTGCGAAGCCGAGCGCACTTAGTCCGATGGCTAGCCTAGCTCAAGGCATTGGCGCCGTTCTTTGGCGCCGAGGGCTTGAGCGTAGCTGGACACTCGGACGTTGCTCGGCTGAGCGCGACTAAGGCTGCGAAGCCGAGCGCACCTCAGACCCACGACAAAAAAGGCCGGCTCATCAGCCGCCCCCCTTCACCGCTTAACTTTCTTGTACCCGTCCTGCTCCAACGTGTGCGAGACATTATCCAGGCTGATGTGATCGACCTTGCCGGGACTCGGCTGGCCGTCCGCCTGCGCCAACTTCTTCATACTGGCTCGGGCTGGATCGACCGTGACCACCTCCCGGGCCTTCGTGCCGGCAAACGTCGCATTGGCGGTCACGCCGCGCAGCTTGTCGTGAGCCTTGGCATCGGCCCTCACTACTCGCCGCCAGCGCTCAGCTTCTTTTTTAGCCGCGCTTTTGCCCACAATTTTGACGAAATCAAGGTCCAGCGTGGTGACCTGCTTGTCGACGCGGTCAGAGCGGCCGCGCGTGTAAAAGACCATCGTCGTGGTCTCACCGCCGCCGCTCTTCTCAAACACGGTCTTCTTCACTGCCTGGCTGCAACCTGCCAGAAGCAACACTAAAACCAAGACGCCGAACCACCGCGTCAGGTTTGCGAAAAATGGCTGGCTAGCGGCTGGTCTCTTCATAAAGGTACCCGGCCTCGCGCAGGGACGCCTGAATCGCCGTCAGCTGGGCGGGCGTCTCGTAGGCGATCGTGTGCAAGTGAATGCCGTCGGTCAGCTCCGAGAGCATTTTTCCCTTATTCTTCCGCATGCGGCCGAGAAACAGGTTGATTTCGGCGTGCGTGCGAATCTGCAGCTCACCGCGCAGCTGGCCGTAGAGCGGGTGGTCGACGATGACGTCAAGCACCGCGCCGCCGTTATCGACAATGCGGCTCAACTCGTCGCCCGCCTGCGCCGGGGTGTGGCGGCAGACAATAATGGCCTCATGCGCGGCGTCCTCGACGTACATGTACCCGCGCGGCGTGGCGACCAGTTCCTCACCATGGGCGCGCATCAGGGCGATGTCGCCCACAATGGTCTGCCGTGACACGCCAAAACTTTCCGCAAAAGTGGTCGCGGTGATCGGTTTTTTCGCCGTGCTCAGCTGCATCTGAATCTGAGCCTGCCGTTCTGCACTATTCATAATGGTCAACTCCTCTTGTGATAACTTTAACGCAAAGCGCGACAAGACAACAGTCTTAACACACACTTAACCACCCGCACGCCTGGCACCATGCTATCGTAATGGTGAAGCAAGAACTGGGGAGGGAGCGGAAAATGTTCAAAAAACTGTTGATTGCCCTGTCCGCTCTGCTGGTGGTGGGTGGCATCGGGTTTGGCGTCGCCTTATGGCCGGATTTCGTGGCCCGCAGCACGACTTTGAACACGCTGAACGCCAAGCAGTGCGACCTGAACCGGTACACGGATCCGGAAACCGCGCAGGCGCTGCAGTCAGACCACTACCGGGTGGTGCTGCAGTCCGACGACCAGGGCTGGGCCGGCACCGCCGCCTACGCCATGCAGATCAACGGTGTGTCCTACTGGGTCGAACTTAGCCGCCGCGGCAAAATTTTCCCCGAAGAAAAGCTCCTGCGAATCAGCCCGTTTCAGCCTGATGGCACAAATTGAGCAATCGGCTTCGCGCGTAAATGCTAAACTGAAGACGACCATCAACGGGAGGATTCAGCAATGGCAGAAACCAAGGGACACTTAATTGAACTGGAAGGCACAATCAACCTGCGCGACATGGGCGGCTACCACACCAAGGACGGCCGCACCATTCGCCGCCACCGCCTGTACCGCTCCGGCCTGATCACCTTCATGCCGGAAAAAGTGCAGCAGCACATGCTGGAAGTCGGGCTCAACCAGGACCTCGACCTGCGCCAGGCGGACAACTCGGACAACGCGCCGGACGTCAAGCTGCCCGGCGTGACTTACTACAACCTGTCGCTTTACCCCTTCGCCGACCATCCCCACTTTCAGGAGGAATTTCGCGGCGCGGACACCGCCAAAAAGTTTGAGCTGGCACGCTTGTCCTACCAGTACATGGCGACCGACCCGCGCACGGCGAAAATGCTGCGGCGGGCGATCCAGCTTATCGTCCAAAACGAAACCGGCGCGACGCTGTTTCACTGTTTTGCTGGCAAGGACCGCACCGGCGTCGTCGCGATGCTGATCGAGGGCTTGCTCGGCGTGCCCGAAAAAGTGGCCCACCAGGATTACATTGTCACCAACGATATCCTGCTGGATCGCTTCAAAGACGAGCAATCCGCCGCCGACCTACCGATGGCGGATCGCATGGTGACCGGCATGAACTCGCAGCCCGCCGATGACAGCTACTTCGAAACTGTGCAAAAGGTCGTCAAGAAGTACGGCAGTTAGGAAGAATACGCCAAGCGGCATTTGGCGCTGGCGGACAGCGATATTGCCGATCTGCGGCGGTTATATCTGGAGTGATGGCAGCCTGATTCTAGGCTGTTTTTTGTTGCAGGCGGACAAAAAAATCGGCCATCTCTGACCGACTTCGTGTTGCTATTGCTCTTTAAACCCTGCCGCCTTCAGTGTGTTGACCGAATCCTTCAAGCTGACGGTGTTCTTGGTGCCCTTATCCAAGCCCTGCGCGTCCTTGAGCTTTTGCATGTCAACTTTGGTGTAGTCAATCGTGATGTTTTGGGTGACCGTGTTGCCTTTGCGCGTCACCTTGGTCGTCACGCCCTTGAGGCCCTTGTAACTGTTGACCGATTTTTTCAGTGAATTGTAGGCGGAGTCTAGGTCCTTCTTCTTTTTGGAGCCGATCAGCTTGGTCAAGTCGTTCTCGCTGGTCAGGCTTTGCTGCTGGACCTTATCTGAATTGCGCTTCGTGTAGTAAACCATTGTCGTCTTAGCGCCGGCGACCTGGGTGTTGACCAGCGTCGTCTTGTGCTCGAACAGCGTGCAGCCGGCCAGCACGGTGATGCTGAGGACGGCAGCGGCGGCGATGAGTGCCTTAAGGATTTTTTTCATGAACGTGCTCCTTTAATGAACCAGATTGCCCGACAGATTCCTGCCGGCGAATTAGGTTTTATCATAATAGTTTAACCTAGTGAGTGCAACCGGCCCGCCCTAATCTACGCTGATGAAAATTTAATGGAAGCGCTTCACTTTTCGAAAAAATTGTGAAATAATGAACAGTGTGCCAAATGAAACCTCAAGGGAGTGTGTAATTTGAAGATCAAAGCAGCTGTTGTAGAGAAGCAAAACGCGGATTTCGAGATCAAAGATGACGTCGAACTCGCCGAGATGGGCCCGGACGACATCCAGGTCCACATGGTTGCCAGCGGCATCTGTCACTCGGATGAGGCCCTGCGCATTGGCGACGCCGTCATCGACTACCCAATCGTCCTCGGCCACGAAGGCTCCGGCATCGTCGAGAAGGTCGGCCCGGAAGTCACCCAGTTCAAGCCAGGCGACCATGTCGTACTGAGTTTTTACGCCTGCGGGAACTGCAAGTCCTGCCTGAAGGGCATCCCGACCCAGTGCGAGAACTACGCGCACAACAACCTGTCGGGTATTCGGCCGGACGGCTCCAGCCACTTCACCGAAAATGGCCACCACGTCGCGGACATGTTCGACCAGTCCTCGTTTACCACGACTACCGTGGTGCGTGAGCGCAACGCCGTTAAGGTCGACAAAGATCTCGACCTGCGCACCCTCGGCCCGCTGGGCTGCGGCTACGTGACGGGCTCCGGCACCGTGCTGAACACCCTGAAGCCAAAACCTGGCGACACGATCGCCGTCTTCGGCACCGGCGCCGTTGGCCTTGCCGCCATGATGGCCGGCCGCATTTCCGGCTGCGTCAAGGTCATCGGTATCGACATCGTGGACTCCCGCCTGGCGCTCGCCAAGGAGCTCGGTGCCACCGACGTCATCAACTCCAAGGACGTTGACGTGGTCAAGGCCGTGCAGGACCTAACAGGCGGCCGCGGCGTTGACTGGGCCGTTGACACGACTGGCGTCACCGCCGTCATGGAAAACTCCATCAAGGTCCTTGCGCAGGGTGGCACCACGGCAACCATCGCCGTCACCCCGCACCACATCGATGTCGACACCTGGAACGACCTGTGCGTGGACGACAAGAAGATCGTCGGCGTCAACATGGGCGACTCGGTCCCGCAAATCGACATTCCGCGCCTCATTGACTTCTACAAGATGGGCATGTTCGACTTCCCGAAGACCGAGAAGTTCTACAAGTTCGACCAGATCAACGAAGCCAACGCCGATTCCCGCTCCGGCAAGACCATCAAGCCGGTGCTCGTGATTGACGAAGACTACAAGCCTGGCGAATAATTTCGCCGCCAAGGCAAAACAAGACCCCGCTGCCGCATAGAAAAGCCTATGCCGCAACGGGGTTTTCGTTTACTTTAAGGTACCGTCGGCCCGCAGCTTGGCGAGGTCGACTTGTGGCAGGTACTGCTCATTGGCCACCAGCAGCTCGTTGAGCAGCGGCCGTGCGTCAACGTCAGAGTGAACCGCGGGATTGATGGTCAGGGCCTTCAGCGCAGTGGCGTAATCCCCGGAAACCGCCGCTTGGCACCCTACCTGCTCGAAGCTCTTCATCTCGTGCACAATGCCGGCGCACGCCTGCGGCAGATGGCCGGTCGCAAGCGGCACCGGGCCGTGACCAGTGATGATGCAATTCATTTCCATCACCGAGTCCGGTGCCAAGTCCAGGCAGCCACCGTTGTTCGCGACGTTGACGACCTGCACGTCGCGCTTGTCGGCGTATATCGAGTAAATCAGGTTGCAAGAGGCCCGACTGTAACCCGACCCGCCGCGCTTTTTCAACTCTTCCGGCAGGGTGACCAGCGTTGGGTCGCGGTAAATGTCGAAAAGCTGCTTCTCCAGCCGCTCGGCCACGACCGCCCGGCTACCTTCGTGCGCCGCCGCCCGCTGCTCCTCGGCGACGACCTGTTTATTTTTCCAGTAATACTGCAGATAGCTGATGGGAATCACACCGAGGCTTTGCAAAAAGTCGCCGTCCCAGTTGCCGATGCCGGGATTGTCAACGCGTTGCTTCTGGCTGGTCACCAGCTTGATCACATGTGCCGTCACGTCCTGGCCGTCGAGGTAGATGTGCTTGGCGAACACCAAGTGGTTCAGGCCGATGAACTCAACGTAAACGCGCGCCGGGTCGACGTCCAGCGCCTTGACGATATCGCGGCGAATGTTGTCCGGCCCGTTGCAAAGCCCAATGACCTTGGTCCAGTTCGTGTAGTGCAGCACCGCCTCGGTCATCATCCCCGCCGGGTTGGCAAAGTTGATCAGCCACGCCTCCGGGCAGAGCCGCTCCATGTCGTGCACAATGTCGATCAGCACGGGAATCGAGCGCATCGCCATCATCAACTCGCCGGCGCCGTTGGTCTCCTGCCCCAGCGTGCCGTACTTGATTGGAATATTCTCGTCGTTGACGCGCGCCGGCAGCTGGCCAACGCGAAACTGCGTCGTGACAAAATCGGCATCGGCCAGCGCGGCCTCACGGTCCAGCGTCGTGACGATTTTCATCGGCTTACCTGCCGCCTTGACCATGCGTTTTGCCATGGCCCCGATCACGTTGAGCTTCTCCTCACCGCTTGGCACATCGACCAGCCACAGCTCGCGCACCGGCATTTCATCGTACCGGTCCAAAAAGCCTTTCACCAGCTCCGGCGTGTAGCCTGAACCGCCACCAATTGTCGCAATCTTTATGACACGTTTTGCCATCTGACTCACCCTTTTTCAAAAAGATTCACTTGCTACCGTCTTCAATATAGCGCGTCTGGGGCGGCGTTCAACGTTCTGGCAGTATGCGGGTACTGTATCGTCAATTGGGTTGTTGTAACGTTTTCAATACAGGTCGTATCAGGTAGTGTAAACTGAAAGCGAGGTGATTCACATGCTGTTTCTCGACCACGCCGTCGAGCTATCCGACATCGACTTGGCGATTTATAAGTACGTCCTGCAAAACCTGGACAAGGTGATTTACATGCGCATTCGCGAGCTCGCCGCCAACACCCACACCAGCACGGCGTCGGTGCAACGTTTCTGCCGCAAGTTCGAGTGCCAAGGCTTCACTGAATTCAAAATTCGGCTCAAGCTGCTGCAGGAACAAACCGCCGCCCAGACTCGGCCCACGCCAGTTGACCCCGGCATGTACATCAACTTCTTCAACCGCGTGACGACGCCCGATTTTGACGCGAAGATCCAGGCCGCCGTGCAGCTGCTCAAGCAGTGCGAGCTGGTCTTGTTCATCGGTGTCGGCTCCTCCAACGTGATGGCTGAGTATGGCGCGCTTTATTTCTCCTCGCTGTTTCACATGGCCGTGCGCATTGAAGACCCCGTCACCTATCCGCAGCGCTATTTTCCCAAGGCCTTGCTGGATAAAACCTGCGTGATCGCCCTGTCCGTATCCGGCGAGACGCCCGAGGTAATCAGCTATCTGAGTAACTTGTCATTCCGCGACAGCCACACCCTGTCCATCACGAACTCCGCGCACTCCACCGTCGCCCGCCTGACCGACGTGAACATCGCCACCGACATTGCCAAGGAGCATTACGTCGAGCAGGACGTCACGTCGCAGGTGCCGTGCCTGTTTATTTTGGAGTATCTGGCGAAGATTCTGCATGAGCAGACGACAGCAAAATAGTTCCTGTGGAAAGACCGCCTTTCCTGAAATTTCCAAGAAAGGCGGTCAGACATCAACGTGTTTTCATAAATGAACGTACAACAAGGGCACCATCCCTCTCGAAATGGTGTCCCCTGCCACCGGGATTTCCCCGGTGGCTTTTTATTGCGGAGTTTCCCCCGCCTGCTATCCCCGTTACGTTGCCGCTTCGAGTCGCTTTATTAAGTTAGGAAAGTGATAGCAGCATCCTGCCATGCGTCCTGAAAGGACCCCATACATTGGAGTATGGGCTTCTTAGCCAACCGATCGGCGGCTCGGCATGCCTGGTCAACCCCATGATATAGGTCGGATCGCCAGGTAGTTTCAGGGTGGTGCTGATGAGGTTGTTCCTTCCTCACCCACCCGTCATCCAAATGCAGAATAACACGTCGTTGAAACCGCTGTCAATTATTTTACTGTCAATTTTGTAAATGTTTTTGCCTGAAATTTCACAGTATTCTTCCATATCAATGCATTGTCCCAGAGTTAAGAGACACCATAAGCAATTTTTCTTATATGATGCTTGATCAAAACTACTCAAGCATATTATTTTCTTTCCTTCAAGGCGGGGCTTACACTGACCCCAAACATCTGAAAGGAGGGACTAACCATGGCTCAGGAACTAGTGCTGTTGACGATTGAGGGCTGGGTAATGAACGCGCATCTCAGTTATGTCATCGATCCCGGCGGCGAGCTTGAGCAAATGCCGATGCTGGTTGTCTACGCGGATGCGTTTTGGGACAGGCGCGAAGAGCAGTTAGCCATCCCCAGTCAGCCGATTCAAGTCGAATTCAATCAGGCGGTGGCGTGGCAGAAAACCGTGTGGACCTTAGGTGAGCGGCTGCGAGCAACGGGGCAAGTCGCCGCCGTGAATATCACCAAAACCAAACAGTACAAAGCCATTCAAAAAACGCGGCAGGAAATCTTAACAGTCGATCAAAACACCTTACACGCCTTTAACACCGGCCTGCTCCGCCGCGACAACCAGCTCGCTCGCGCCGCAAAATGGCGGGCCGAATACCTGGCCGGAAACATCAGTCTAAACACGTTGCAGAACCAGGAGAACCGCATTTTTGCCCGAGAAGGCCGAGTCTGGCTGGAACTGCTGGCGCGGATGCATGATAAGCAGCTGACAATTCGGCGCAACGCACTGCCCGCGCTCTTGGCTGGGGGTCGAACGACTTATCTATTGCGGGCACCCTTTAATGTCGCGCGAACGGTCGGGGCCCAGCCGCGCCTCATTTATCCGCGGAAGACAAAGGTCGACCAACCGGGAAAACAAGTGGTGATCAAGGCCAAGGCTCGCGAGCCGACCGTCGCCAAAAAACAGACGCTCGATTCGGCGCACCGCCGCGAATCGTTAAACTCACTGCGACATTTCCGGCGAGCCTGGCTAGCAGCAGGGCGGCCGGTTGACGTCTTGCCACCAGTGCCGCCTAGTTTACAAAAACAACAACAAGCATGGCTCTCTTACGAGGAGGCAAACCATCATGACTAGGTACTTTTTTGAAGGCCTGATTGAAGGCGGCCAAACCGCCACGATTATGACCCAGGACGGTCGGTTCGGCGAGCTGGATTTGGTCCATTACGTACTCAAGTATGCCGACATCGACCTGGATAATCCGACCGAGGCGCAGAGTGAGCGCGCGGCGCGCCTTGCGGACCCGCCCACCCGCAACCAGTTTTATTTTCCGTTCGGCCGCGACTTCGCCCAGTCAACGGCCCGTATCGGGGAAACTGTCAGTGTGGTCGGCGAACCGCAACCGTTTGTGATTCTGTCCCCTGTCAACCGGCACAAGGCTGAAAACGTGAGAAAGAAGATTTTTAACATGGCACAATGGTGGCGGGCTGCAGGGCCGGCGAATAGCCTCCTGCACATCAGCGAGGGTCTCGACAAGCGCTTTGCCGGGGGTGTGCTCACCTTTTCCGCCTACCAAAGTCAGTGGCGCGAGATCACCAAGGTCAACGGCAAAACGCCGCGCAATGTCAGCCATCAACTCGCCGAGCAAAAACGGCTTTGGACCGACCTGCTCAAACAGATGCGCGCCGACGAGACCAATGAGCGGCGGTATCTGATTCTGCCTGACCCGGGTTCAGACATGCAGGTGATCAAAGCCATTCCCGGTCAGGATGTACTTGAAAATGACCCTGCGCTTTACACCACCCCGCTTGTGCGCCACGAGCAGTATCTCAAGTGGCTGAAGCTGGGGCAACAGACCGAATGATTTTTCCTAAGGCTCCCGCCAACAATTGCCGCCTGGCAAACTCGTTGACGGGGGCCTCATTTTTTTGCACGATTGCGTCACAACCGTTTCTTTATCGGCACCGAGAACGCTTACGGTGTAAAATAAGCACTGAGAACTACGACGAAAAAGGTTATAAACGCGGTCGGGCAATCAACGCCGGCCGCAGAACAGAAGATGATCCACATGTACAAATACCAAGAAGTCACGGCAGAACTTAAAAAAATGTTCACCAGCGGCCACTACGCCCCAGGCGACCTGCTGCCGAGCCAGGAATGGCTGGCGGCCCATTTTCACACCACGCGCCTGACTGTGCGCAAGGCGATTCAGTCGCTGATCATGGACGGCGTCGTGTATTCCAAGCGCGGCGCCGGGACCTTTTTGCGCAAAGATTTCCGCACGAATCAGCCGGACCTCACGCCGCTGAACCGGCCGGTAGGCACTACTGAAACCATGAAGGGGCGTAAAGTCACCAGCAAGATCCTCAGCTTCACCGCGCGGCTGGCAACCGAGGATGAGCAGCACCAGCTGATGATTGGCCCTGCCGACCCGGTTTATGTCATTGAGCGCGTCCGTTACGTTGACGGTCGCACCTATTCGTTCGAGCACACCATCATGCCGGTCGCCATCATGCCCCTTACCGAGAAAATCCTGAAGGGCTCGATTTACTCCGCGCTTCGGGCCCACGGCATCACAATTGCCTGCTCGCACCGCAAAGTCTACGCACTCAAGGCGACAGCCAAGGACGTTGAAGCGCTTGGGGCCAAGCTGAACGACCCGGTTCTCGGCATCAAGCAGGTCAACTACACCGAGGAAGGCAAACCGTTCGACTACTCGGAGGTCCACTTCCCGTATGAAACCACGCGGGTCAGCGCCGAGATCAAAATCGCGCCATTCCCGACGAAAAAGCCCGCCCGCCATGCTCACAGCGTCAAACAGTAACCCACGACAAAAACATCCCCCAACATTGAAGTTGGAGGATGTTTTGCTTTCTAATTACTTACTGCACAGCACGCGCACGCCATACGCCGGCAGGCTCAGCGGCCCGGCGGCAACGCGCCGGCCGGACTCGGCGTCGACAGTGGCTTGCGTCGTTGTGACCGCCTGCTTTTCAGCGCTCATGTTCATGATAAAGTAGTAGGTCTGATCCAAGCCGACACGCGCCTGCACCGACACCTGCGGCCGGGTTTCTTTGAGCAGCGTCTCGCGCAGCTCCCGATCATGGCACAACCGCTCGTAAAACACGTCGAGAAAATCGCGTCCGGTGCGCGGCCCGATGTAGTAAGCACGGCCCTGACCAACGGCATTGCGCGTCACCGCCGGCGTGCCCTTGTAAAAATCAGCCTCGTAAGTACCCAGCACCGTAGCGCCGGTCGCTTCCATCAGCTGGTTAAACTCGCTGGTTTGGAAAACCTGTCCGGCATAAGCAATACGGTTGTGCTCGCCTTCGTACAGCGAGTCAAACTCAGTCGGCCGAATGCCGAACAGCTTTTGCAGCGGCTGGGGCCAACCGTTCAGCAGCACCGTGTCGTGCGGGTCGACGATGCCGGTGAAGTAACTGGACACCAGCGTCCCACCGCCAGCCACGTAATCGCTTAGCCGCGCCTCAAGTTTCGGCGTCATCACGTACAACATCGGCGCGATCACAATATCGTAACCGGAAAAATCGCGGCTGGTCGGCACCAAGGCGACCGGAATGTCATGCTGCCAGAAGTACGCGTAGTGGTCCTCCAGCGTCTGGAAGTAGCGCTTGCGGTCGCGCCCGAACGCAGCCTCGCGCTTTTGCGCCCACAAGCTTTGCCAGTCGTACAAAATGGCGACGCGGGCTTGACGCTTGCTGCCGCGCACGCCGCCCAGCTTTTCCAGCCGCGCCCCGTACGCCGCGACTTCTTGGAACACGCGGTTGTGCGGGTCGTTGTCATGGCCGACGACGGCGCTGTGAAACTTTTCCGAGTTGGCGCGGGCCTGGCGGAACTGGAAGTACAGGCTTCCTTCCGAGTCGTGCGCGATCTGCTGAAACGAGCTCAGCGCGTGCACGCCCGGCCGCTTGGCCTTGGCCACCGGCGAGTTGACGCGCGACGGCGTGGACTCCATCACCAGAAACGGCTGGTTTTTCAGGCCATAGAAGGTGTCGTGAACGAATGCCGCCTTCATGGCCGTCTCGTCAAACGGCTCGAAGTTGTTGTTCCACTGCGGGTAAGCGTCCCAGGACACGACGTCGACATGCTGCGCAAACTTGGCGTAGTCGATGCCTTCAAGCGGCACAAAGTCCCCGTTCGCGCCTTCCGCCATGAAGTTGGTGGTCACCGGTACGGCCGGATTGGCGGCCTTGACCGTGGCCTTTTCCATGTCGAAAAAGTCGATGGTCATGTCGGTCACGAACCGTTTCCAGTCCAGCGCCATGCCATGCGTCTTGGTCGTCGCCAGCTGGCTTGGCACCTTGATTTGCTGCCAGTCGGTGTAAAGGCCGCTCCAAAAACTCATCAGCCAGGCGTCGTTGACGGCCTTGAGACTGCCGTACTTATCCCGCAGCCACTGTTGCCAATTGGCCTCACACAGGTCGCAGAAGCACTCGCCGGAAAATTCGTTGGAAATGTGCCACATAGAAAGCGCCGGATTGTTGCCATAGCGCTCAGCCAACCGCCGGTCGATTTCCTGCACCTTTTGCCGGTAAACCGGGCTTGAGTAGCAGTGGTCGTGGCGAAAACCATGGTGGTGGCGCTGCAGGCGGTCATCGACGCGGTTGACCTCGGGGTACTTTTCGGACAGCCAGCGCGGGCGGGCACCGCTTGGGGTTGCCAGCACCACGTTGCCGCCCATCGCGTTGATCTCGTCAAACACCTGGTCCAGCCAGCCGAATTCAAACTGGCCCTCCGTGGGCTCCAACGCGTCCCACGCAAACACCCCAAGCGTGACCGTGTTGATGTGGGCCTGCTTCATCAGCTCAATGTCCTGCTTCAAGATCTCCGGATAATCGAGCCACTGGTCGGGGTTGTAGTCGCCGCCGTGCAGCAGCCGCTGATCGACATCAAAGCGCATCGTTTGCCTCCTTGGTCAAAATCAAGACTTTCGACTGAAAATCGCCCTTGAGTTCGGCGACCGCCTCGTTGGGACCGTTGAACTCGTACGGCAGGCGCAGGCCGAGGTGCTTGAGCGCCGAGCCCGTGACCACGGCGTCGCGCCCACTGATCGCATACCGCGCGTGCGGGTCGGCAAACGGGATGGCCAGCCGGTCAACGGCATCGCCATCGGGATCGGCCAGCACGCGGTAGAACCCCAGAACGATTTGGCTATCATCGGCAGCCACCATCGCCCAGGCCAGCGTGTTGTGGTCGCCTTCATCAAGCGTCCGCAACAATTCGAAGCGGCCGGTCAACACCAGCGGCTGCAACTTTTTGTAAGTTTTGATCTGCTCGGTGATCGCCGCTAGCACGGCCGGTGATTCCTTGGTCAAGTCGAGCTCGTAACCGAGCGACCCGAACAGCGCGACGTTAAACCGTGTGGCCAGCGGCGTAGTGCGGTTGAGCTGATCGTTCGGCACGGCGGTCACGTGGTTGCTCATCGCGGACAGCGGGTAGGCCAGCGCCGTGCCGGTTTGAATTTTAAGCCGCTCCAGCGCATCGGTGTCATCGGACACCCAGATCATCGGCGAGTAGAACATGATGCCCAAATCGAACCGCCCACCGCCGCCGGCACAGCCCTCGATCAAGAGATCCGGGTAGGCCTTGAGCAGCCGCGCGTACAGGTCGTACACGCCGCAGATGTAGCGGTGGAAGAACTCGCCTTGCGGGCGCCCAGTTTTCGCCAGGTACTGCGAAAAGGCCTCGGTGATGTTACGGTTCATGTCCCACTTGATGTAGGTCAGCTTCGTCGTATCGATCACCTGCTTCATTTGATCAAACAGGTTATCGACAACGGTCGGGTTGGCAAAATCCAACACGTACTGGTTGCGCGCAATGGCCCGTCGCTCATCCGGCGGGGCCACGACCCAGTCGGGGTGCGCGGCCAGCAGCTTGGCATCCGGCGACACCATTTCCGGCTCGAACCACAGGCCAAAGTCCAGCCCGAGATCGCGAATCGACTGGGCAAACTGGGCGAGCCCGTGCGGGAACTTGCGCTTGTTCGCCTGCCAGTCGCCGAGACTGGAGCGGTCGCTGTCGCGCTGGCCGAACCAGCCGTCATCGAGCACGAAGGTGTCGACGCCGACTTTTTTGCCGGCGGCCGCCAGCTTCAGCAGCATGTCGGTATCAAAATCGAAGTACGCCGCCTCCCAGGAGTTGAGTACCACCGGCCGCGGCTGGTCGCGCCACTTTGGCGCCATCACGTGGTCGCGGGCAAAGGCAGAGTTTTCCTGGCTCAGCCCGTTCAACCCGGCGCTGCTGTATGTCAAAACGGCCTCGGGCGTGCTGAAGCTGGCGCTTGGGTCGAGCTGCCAGGCGAACTGGTCGGGATGGATCCCGATCATGAAGCGCGTCTGGTCCCATTCGTTGACTTCAGCCTGCGCCAAAAAGTTGCCGGAATAAATCAGGTTGAACCCGTACGCGTCGCCGCTTCTCAAAGTGCCGTCCTTGGCCTGCAGCGCCACGTAAGGGTTCTGCTGGTGGCTGGAAGCGCCGCGCTGCGATTCGATTGACGTGGTCCCCTGAGCCAGCGGGCGCACCTTCACGTGGCGCTCCCTGACCCAGTTGCCCGACAGCTGCACGAACTGGTAGTCGGCCGTGGGCAGATCGAGCCCGCCGGACAGCATGCGGTCGATGGTGACCGGCGCAGTCCCGGTGTTGGTCAGCGTCTGCCAGCGCACCACCGCGCCGCCTTGGGCAAAAATCGCGTAGTGCTGCTGCAGTTTCAGGTCATGGGCGGCATCAGCCAGGTCGATGGTCAAGACGTCGACTGCACCGGCCTCGGCGAAGCTGCGCGGAAAACACAGGTCCCGCTTTTTTTCATGCGCGACCGAGTAACCCTGATACGTGAAGTTCAGGTATAACGGCGTGGCGTTTTGAGATACCGCCACTGCACCTTGGCGAAAGTCCGAGGTCCCGCACACCGGGTACTCCTGCAGCTGGTCGGCCAGCGTGAACAGCGTGTTGTCGGCCGAAAAATGCACCGTGCCGCCGGACTTGCTTTCCAGCTTCGTGTATTCGGTCAGCGTCGCCTCGTCCACGTCCAGCCGCGGCCCGTAGTACAAGTGGCCGAGCTGGCCATTGGGCAACAGGTACAGGATGTAACTGACAGCATCGTTGGCCAAATGAAAGATTCGGTTGTCATATATCTTGAGCAGTGGTCTCATCTACTTTCTTTTTTAACCGGGCGAAAAATGGTTCCCGCCCTATAAAAAAGCGAGCCAAGTGGGACCTTTCAGTCCGCATTGGCCCGCCAAAATTACTCACTGAGCAGCGTTTGCGATCTGCTCAATGGTTTTCATTCGTTTCTTCAAATTGTGCTTATACATGAAGGTGTAAAACCAGCTGACCAGCCAGAAGTTGGTCATCATGTTCGCCTTGTTGAAGCTGTTTTGCTCCGAGTAGAAAACCTTGGTCTGGTCGCCCGCCGGCTGCAAGGCGTAACGCATGACGATATCGCCTTGACTGTAGGAAACCCGCGTTTCAAACGTGCGGTCCGGCTCCAGGTCGGTCACCTCAACGTTTGTCGGCACGCCTTCTTTTTGCACCTTCGTCAGCATCTCCGCGTCAACCGCCACACCGGGGTGCAGCTCGTCGATCGTCGGGTCAAAATGCTGAAAATACTTGAGCTGCTCCTTATAAATCGTTTCATAAAGCAGCGGTGTCTTGGTGTTCAGCGTGATGTTGAATGTCATGGGTTTGAGCGCCATCGTCAGGGCCTCCTTTGGCAAAATCCAGATGAGTGAACGAACAGTCAGGTTACTTAGCCGCCTGCGCTGCCGCTTCACCCTTTGCGGCTTCTTTTTCGAGCTTCTTTTCGCCGGCCGCTTCATCGTTCAGGAACTGCTTATCCAGCACTCTCAGGAATGGGATCCAAAGCAGTGTGGAAGCGACGACCTGCACGAGCTGCAAGGCAGCGCCGCGCCAGGAACCAACGGCGATCCAGCCAGACAGAAAGATTGGTGTGGACCAAACGACTGTGGCACCGATTGGCTTTGGTACCAGGCCAACAGCCATCGCGAAGTACCCGATTGTGACCATGACCATTGGGCCGAGGACCCAAGGAATGAAGATGGTTGGGTTCAGGACCATTGGCAGGCCGAAGGTAACAGGTTCAGAAATGTTGAAGAACGCAGGAACGGCAACCATGCGCATGGTCTTCTTCATCCGGGCAGACTTGGCAAAGACCCAGCCCATGGCCAGGGCAAAGCCGAGGATCATGCCGGTGATTTCAAACACACCCATGAAGGTCGTGCAGATGATGTGGGGAATCGGCTGGCCGGCAGAGTATGCTTTGTAGTTCTGCAGGGCTAAGGCATCGTAAATCGGCTGAACAACCGAGTTAACAACCAATGTGCCGTGAATCCCGAACCACCAGAGGAACTGTGAGAAGAAGGCCACGACTAATGTTGCAGGCAGCGTGGAACCGATCCCTTGCAGCGGGGTCTGGAGGATTTCATAGATAAAGTCAAACGCATTGCCCCATTGGGTAAAAGTGAAAATGTAACGGATCGTGGTGAAGGTCAAGAGTGCCGCAGACCCTGGGAGAATCGCGATGAAGGACGTCGCAATGGCAGGCGGAACGGACTCTGGCATCTTAATTGTAATGTTGGCATTTTCCAGGGCGGCAAAGATTTCCGTCGAAATTATCGCGGTGATGATCGCCACGAACATGCCCCGTGAACCCAGGTAGTTGATGTCGATGTAGGAGCTGACCTTGTTGGTCATGATCGGCAGCAGCATCGCGAACGCGGCCAGCGAAATGCCGCCGGCGTACAGCTGGTTGGCGTGAAGCTTACCAGCCAAGTGATAGGCGATCCCAAACGCAACGAACAGTGACGTGATGTTCATCGTGGCGTTGGAAATCGGCCCGAGGAAGTTCGTCAGAAAATCCATGACCCCTTTTGGCACGTACTGTGCGAAACTAAAGGTGGTCGGTAAGTTTTGGACAATGATCATGATCGATGCGAACATGGTGGCTGGGAAAGCAACCATCATGCCGTCACGAACACTGATCAAGAATTTGTTAGCTGACAACTTGGTCGCAAGTGGTAAGACCTTGTTTGTCATCGTATCTTGCATACTCATGCGGTGTGCCTCCTAAGTAGAATTAGGGGTGCGGCGGCGTTTCGCCTTGGCCAAGGTGAAACGCTTACCCGCCCCGTACTGCAATAATGGCTAATCTCGCAAATCGATTTACAACTGTCATGTTAATCGCTTACATTGGAACTGGATATATTCAAATGTCGAGGAGAGATGTCCAAATGTCGACACACTACGAAAATCCACGCATTTATGATTTTTCTAATACCAATCGCACCTTCAACCTGGACGTGAACGTTTACACCTGCGGCAGTGAAGCCTGCGAGCCCGACCACGCCTATGGGCCAACTGTGCGCTCAGGGTACATGATCTATTTTGTGTTGGCAGGCAAAGGGACCTATACCGTGCACGACCACCAGTACGCACTTAAAAAAGGCCAGGGGTTTCTGATCGAGCCACACACGCTGATTCACTTCGAGGCCGACCACGACGACCCGTGGACCTACCTGTGGGTCGGCTTCTCCGGCCGCAGCGCCGACAAGTACATCGCCGGTACCTCGCTGACCTCCGACGCCCCGCTGTTTGATTTTACGCCTGAGTCTAAGACCCTGGCGGCGGCGCGGGGCGTCATCACCGGCTCCAACCACAAGGAAAACCGCAACCTGATCATGACGGGCAAGCTCTTCGAGTTCCTGTATCAGCTGGCCACCGATTATCCGCAGCACACCCGCACCGCCGCCGCGAGCTCGCGCGCCGAGCTGGTCGAGTACGTGCTGTACTACATTTCCCAAAATTACAGCAACCCCATCACCGTCGCCAACCTGGCGGCGATCGTGCACATCGACCGCACCTACCTGCACCGCCTGTTCACCAAGCAGGTCGGCCGCTCGCCCCAGGCCTACCTCAAGCAGTACCGCATCGACCAGGCCGGCCAGCTCCTGCGCGAAACCGACTACCCCATCCAAGTTGTCGCCCGCGCGGTCGGGTATGAGAACCAGTTCTCGTTCTCCAAGGCCTTTTCCAGTTTGATGGGACTGGCGCCAAGCGCGTATCGGGAGAAGCATCTGAAAAGTTAATTTAATAACACGAGCACACAAAAACACCGCAGCCAATCATTGTCGACTTCGGTGTTCTGTATTCTTATTGAATTCGGGGCAACGAGTAAAGTATTGTCAAAGTACTTCTAATGCTGCCCGATTCGACTCACTACGCGACCTTCTTGGTAAATCTGCGGTAAGTGAACCAAATCAACAACAAGCTAACCAGAACGCAGAAAGCTGTCACGCCAATTCTTACCCAATCTAGGGTAGATTTTTCAATTTTAACTTTTGACCCATGGATTGCGCCGTTGACTACCTTGGAGTTCGCACTTGTATACAGAATATTATGTGCAGCCTGCCGAGCCAATGCGTAATCCGTCTTATTGTTCTTATTGAACTTGTAGCCAGTTGGATCAACTCCAATAATCAGCTTGGCATCGCCTCCTGCGCTGAGCATCTGGTTGACATCCATGTATTTACTGGTCATCGCATTATCTGTCATAACCATGCCATGGAAGCCCCATTCTTTGCGCAGAACATTGGTCAACAGCGCGTAATCACCGCCTGCCCAGGTTGCCCCAATTCGGTTAAATGAGGTCATCACAGCTTTGGCAATTGGTACCTGCCGCTCTGCCAACACATATTTACCGTCAACTTTCTTATAGTACTTTTCAGGCAACGAGCCTTTTTTCGCACACATCTCAAAGGGTGTTAAGTATATTTCTCGAATTGACTGCTCATTGGCCCATGTTGCTAGCCCAAACTGCCCATCTGTATCGCCTCGGTGATTTTCCTGCTCATTAAGCGCGAAATGCTTAAAGTAACCATATACGCCCTTTTCTGCAGCACCCTTTAGCTCATCCGAGGCCATCTCGCCAGATAAGAACGAATCCTCTGAATAATACTCCCCATTCCGTCCGTCAAATGGCGTACGGTGGATGTTCATAGAAGGTGCATACCACCCGTCCGCACCACCAAGTATCGCTTGGTTACCAATCATTCGACCCATTTTAGTAGCCAAGTGTCGGTTCCAAGTTTGAGCCAAGTTCATCGAGTTAGGATACATTCGCCCAGTCCCAGAATAAACGAGTCCATTAGCCGCATCCGCATCAATGTTATACGGTTTGTTGACCGACTTAATCGGATTAATATTGTAACCCGCGTCTGCAACCAAACTTTCATAATCCTTTGCACTTAACTGATTAAGCAGCTTATTCCATTCTGGATCGTTATATGGCTTACCTCGTAAGTCGACTAGTTCCAGTCCATTCTTCTGGCCATAAACAAGCTTAACCTTGCCTGTGTCAAGCTTAGGCGCACCGGAGCTTGTACTGTCTAGCTGCTTTAAAAGCTTCTTGCTTGCAGTTTTAGTCCACGTATAGGTTTCCGGTGTCCCGGTTGCAGATTTGCTATTAATGGCATTCCCCCATGTACTCTTTTGGTCACTAAGACGTCCGTCAGCGGTTGGAAACGTCCCCGTCCAGTCTTGACGGGTCAAGTACTTCAGGTTACCTCTTACGTTATCAAACTGATTTGTCACCCGATTACCAGTCGTTGAATCAGCCTTAAAGACCTGGACGTCTTTATCGCCCATCTGAGGAAGCCAAGTTGTGGCTAGACTACGGTCGGCCTGTCCAGACAATTTGTCAGCTGTGGTTCCTTTCAAGGCGAGAATATTATTGATGGCCTCGTGAGCATTGGTCGCAGCGGTCAAATAGTATGTCCCTTTGTCTAAGATGTAGCTCTTCGCCTTCTGTGAATCGTAAGAGAGAAGTTGCGTCTTATTGACCGTGGCGCTCACGACTTGACTTGCACCAGGTGCCAAGTTCTTGGTCTTTGCGTAGTTGACCAATTGTACAGATGCCTTCTCAACGTCATTTGTGCGATCGTAGTTGGTATAAGGCGATTGTGCGTAGAATTCAACAACATCCTTGCCTGCGGTCTTACCGGTATTGGTGACGCGAACACTAAGCTTAAACTTATCCCCATCATCTTTGACTTTGTAATCCTGCCACCTGAAGTCGGTATACGACAGCCCATATCCAAATGGAAACTTCACCTGACTGTCGTAGTTATACTTGCCCGCATTTCCTTGGTTAAGAACCGCGTCCTCATACCGAGTTTCATAATACTTATAGCCAACGTATATACCCTCTTTGTATGAAACATAGTTGTATTTGGTCATCTTGCCCGTCTGCGTTGAATACTGAAAATCACCAACGTTCTTGGCCGCGGGAGACTGAAGTGCATCGTCCGCAAAAGTATCAACGGTCCTTGCCGATGGATTAACAGCACCAGAGAAAATTTTCCCCAAAGAGGCTGTGATTGTTGGTGCACTGATTACTGCATGAATGTGGGGATAATCAGCCAACCAGCCCATATCCACCGCAGCATTAGTATTCACCAATACAACAACATTCTCATAATTATCATTGAGATATTTTAAGACGCCGCGTTCCGTTGAATCTAGATCAAGGTAGCTGCGATCTTTATCTACATTGCTCTTGGCGTAGTTCGCCATTGAGCGTGCCATGTCACGACCTTCACCAGCCTGACGCTTTAAGACGTATACAGGAACCGTGCCTTTGACTGAGTTCAAAACGCCGCTCTTCTTAAGTGAGGAAATTGGTGCTTCATTGATTGAGAAGTCCTCAGACCGCCCGTAGCCCACAGAACCAGGACCAAGCCCGTATTTATGGCCAGCTCCTTTTGCGTAGTAATGCCAAAGTTTTTGATTAACCTTAAACCCAGCCTTTTCTAAGGACTGCCGAACTGTCATGGTGTCGCCCGACTTACCACCAAGTGATGTACCACCCTTCTTGGTGTGAGGGACACTGTTGGCACTGAATAAACTAAATTCTGTTCCTTCTTTGAAGGGCATTGTCCCATCGCTATTCTTCAGCAAAATAGTCCCTTCGTCAGTGATCTGATTTGCGACCTTTTCCTCTGCACCTTTCATCTTCGATTTACTATAATCTGAGCGATAATACTGTGTATCGAGCCCCTTTTGCTTTACTGAGGAATTATCATAGTGTTGATGAAAACCTCCCATTAGCATATTCGTTCCCATCTTGATGTATCCGTGAACTGGCGTCGAATTGACTACTACTCCCAGAACAACCAGTGCTACAAGAAAGATAGCCGATATTACGGTCTTAATCACTTTTTTGAGGGTGCTTTGAGGCTTCTTTATCTTCTGACGTTTCTGCTTCTTGAACATTTCATACCTCCACTTTTAATTAAACCGATAAACGCGCTGTAAAACTCGATAACAACCAACAGCGGTTAATCTGCCCCATCGTCCTGGCAAGTTGACACCCCTGCCAATGATGCTCCGTCTAACTCTTGTGTATAATTGCGGTTCTTGAGATCTCAGCGTCTGCCATAGGTCCTGTTTACGATGCATACTGGATGCGCTACCATCGTGAAGCAAAAGGAATGATGAAATACCGGTTATGACTTCAATATAGTGCGCCATGTAATTCCTTAATGCGCAAGTGACTGGCGGTAAATCTCGGTAGATTTTGATTAAAGCTCGATTGACGGTTAACTGCTGATCGATTCGCGCAAGCATCACCGTTTCATTGACTGATTGATCTTGCCGTCCGGTAACGTACTGGTATAAATCCAGGTTCCAGTACCTCAACGAGTGAACTGAGGGCAGCGGCTGAAAGACATAGAGTGAATCCTCATAAAAAAGATGATGAGGCAGACTCAGGTGACATCGACGAAGTAAGTCAGTCCGGTAGGTGACGGTGTGCATTGTCAAATACTTACCAACGGGCAATCGTACTTGGTTCCAGCCAAACGTTGTGCCCTGAGGCAGCCAGTGTCGAAATCCGACGGCTTTCGTGCGGCCGCCATCTCGCCCAACATATGTGTAGTTCGTTATTGCCATATCAACCACAGGGACTTGAGATAACCTACTCAGCCATTGCCTAAAGGCTTCCGGGGCCAACCAATCATCACTATCAACCACTTTAAAATATTTGCCGTTAGCAACATCCAACCCGGCATTAATTGCGGCACCATGACCACCGTTCGGTTGGTGGACTGCTCGAACGATGGTTGGATACCGGCTGACGTAATCATCAGCGATTTGGCCTGTCTCATCTGTCGATCCGTCATCTACAATAATAATCTGTACTTGTTCACCGCCGACAAGTAAAGAATCGACACACCGCTCTAAGTAGCGTGAAGAATTATAGCTGGGAACTACAATGCTCAGAAGTTTCACCCAATCACCCCTTTCTCATGACTTTGAACTTCAGCATCGGGTAGTTGATGATGACCTGCAGGACGATGTTGACGATATTCGCCACCGTGGCAGCAAAGCCTCCAACATACGGCTGCACAAACGCAATGACGTGCGGCGGCAACCAGATGGAGACGAGACCGGCCACGACCACTGTTCCGATGTACCACGGCAGCGCCTGCATGATGGAGTTGCTGGCCTTAAACACGATGTCGCGCTGGACGAAAAAGTTGACGATCTGCGCACAGACGTAAGCCACCAAGAAACTGATGAATCCGCCCATGCCGCCATTTGCCGTTGAGTAATTAAAAATGAACCAATGGAACGGGAGATCACTCCAAGCCCGAAACAGGATCCCGGTACCCAGCCACAACACAATGAAGTTGGTGATGGTGGCGGCATTGCTCATGATGTTGAACAGGATGAACTCGTAAAGGTCCGGGTGTCGTTTCTGGAATTTTTTGACTGAACTGATGACATTACTCACAATCTTGCTCACCTAACTTTCTCGCCAGTGCCTTGCTGCGTCGCCGATTGGCAAAATAGCCGCTGATCACTCGGTGCAGGCCGCGAAACGCGTGCCCGTTGACCGCCACAACCAGCCCGTCGACCATTCGCTGATCAATCGCGCCGTTGGTCATCTTTGCAATGCCGCGAAACGGCATGTTGTAGATGAATAACACGTTCAGACTTGACTCGCCCTTGGCTGCCAAACGGTCCAGCTTGCGCCTCAGGGTCCGCGCGACCAACCGCGCGATGACGTTCTTGGCATGGCTCATCTCACCAATCGTGCTATTGATGGTCAGCCCATCCGTGGCAGTCTTCACCGCGTTCTCATCTAGATTCAACAGCCGACTCACTTCTGCTTCGCTCGCCTCAGTGACTTGACCGCTCATGTAATGCGGCAAATCGGTTTGAGGATCAGGCACGGTCCCGCTCACCTTGAAGCCGCCTTGTAAAGGCAGCTTTCGTGAGCTGCCGCCCACAAAGCACTGGTACTCCCCCGCCGGCTGGCACCACTGTTCTTTGTGCGGATCCCACGCCCGGAAGGTGTAGGCATCAAAAGGAATGGTAACCAGCTGCTGCTCGCCCGGTGCTAGGGTCACTTTGGTAAAACCCTTCAGCTCGTGCACCGGGTGATACAAGTTCTGGTCAGGCGACTTCACATACAGCTGAGCGACTTCCGCACCGGTCTTGGCCCCGATATTTCTCAGTGTGAAATGTGCCCCTGCGTCATCGATGCTCATTGCCGAGTACTCAAATTGCGTATAGCTGAGGCCAAAGCCAAACGGGAACGCCACCGGTTTGCTTACGGTGTCGTAATAGCGATAGCCCACATACAGCGATTCGCGGTACAACGCATTCGCGTCTTGGCATGGAAAATCCTGACCAAACGGCACATCTTGATAGCTGATAGGCAACGTCTCCGCCAGCTTACCGCTAGGGTTCAGTTTCCCCAGGAGCACGTCGCACAGCGCGCTGGCCCCGGCCTCACCTGTCAATCCTTGATAGATTAGGCCGTCAACGTCCTTCGCCCATGCGGTTGTAACTGGTGCCCCGGCGGAAAGCACGGCGACCACCGACGTCTTGAGATTAGCTAGTGCTTCCAGCAGCGCGACCTGATTATCCGGCAGCGCCATTGAGTCGCGATCCTTGCCTTCGCTTTCCTGCGCCTCATTCAACCCGATGAACACCACCGCCACGTCACTCTCTGTCGCAAGGGCCTTTGCTTCTTGGATGAGATGCTCATCGGCCTTCCCGTTTCGGTCAAAACCTTTTTCATAGCCCACCACGTTCAACACTTTCGCGGCAGTATCCACAAAGTTTTCGACGTGAACGGCATTGACAGCACTAGAACCAGCGCCTTGATAGCGCGGCTTTTGCGCGAAATCACCGATAATGGCGACGCGTGTCTTAGCCCCCAGCGGTAGGATGGCCTGGTCATTTTTTAACAGGACCATCGAGGCCGCCGCAGCTTTGCGCGCCGTCTCGTGATGCGCGGCAAAATTTGGCTTCTCTGGGGTGCTCTTTTCTTTTGCAGCCATCGCCACCGCCAAGAATTCACCCACGCGCTGGTTCAGCACGCTCTCGTCAAGTTTGCCAGCCTTGACGGCATCGATAAGCTCTTGCGGGGCCACCATGCCACTGCCGGGCATTGCCATGTGGGATCCGGCTTTAACGCCTGCGACATGGTCGTTATCCCCGCCCCAGTCGGACACGACAAACCCATCAAAACCCCAGCTGTCCCTCAGCGTCTCCTGCAACAACGCCCGATTCTCATTCGCGTACGTGCCGTTGATCATGTTGTAAGAAGACATCAAGGCTTTCGGATGGCCTTCCTTGACGGCAATTTCAAATGCCGTCAAGTACAGTTCGTGCAGGGCACGCTGATCGACGACCGAGTTCGACGCCATCCGGCGCAGCTCCTGATTGTTGACAGCAAAATGCTTCGGTGTTGCCACCGTCCCAGTCGCCTGCACGCCACGAATGTACCCGGCCGCCATTCGGCCTGCCAGCAGGGGATCCTCGCTGTAATACTCAAAGTTGCGCCCACTCAGCGGATTTTTCTGGATATTCATCGCCGGGCCGAGAATGACCTGAACTTCATTGGCCTGACTCTCCTCACCCAAAGCCTGACCCACGGCCGTCGAAACGGCCGGGTCCCAGCTGTTGGCCAAGGTCGAGCCTGACGGAAAACAGGTGGCGGGGATACTACCGTTTAGGCCTAAATTGTCAGCAGCCCCCTCCTGCTTACGCAGTCCCGAGGGCCCATCTGACATCGCAAGCGAAGGGATTCCTAGTTTCCTGATCCCGAATGTGTCAAAAGTCGTTGCGCCTGACAGCAGGGCCGCTTTTTGCTCGAGCGTGAGCTGACTAACGATTTGTTTAATATTCATGCTTCCACCCCTTTGCTACAGTCACACCTTACCGATGGAAGCGGTTAAATCACAGCCTTTCTGCATAACCTGTCGTGGATTTTTCCTAACCTGTCACTGGTGCGATTGCAACGCGGCAAAAACTCGCTTAACTTAGACATGAGGGGGCGACGCTTTGAAAATTGCAATTATAGAGGATGATCTACACACAGCGGACGCCTTTAGCACACTGGTTAAACAGTATGGTAAGGCCCATGACTTGCCGATTCAGGTCACGCACTTCAGCGACGGCCTGGAGTTGGTTGAACACTACCAGCCGATATACGATGTACTTTATCTCGATATTCAAATGAAACACCTCGACGGGATGGCTGCCGCAAAAAAGATCCGAGCGATCGACAGCCAGGTCATCATCGTCTTTGTCACCAATTACGTGCAGTACGCGATCGATGGCTACGCAGTCGGCGCCACGGATTTTCTGCTCAAACCAGTCACCGCGTTTGCCTTCGCGGAACACTTCAAGAAGGTTCTGGCCAAGCTGGCCAAGCGCGATTCGCCAACGCTGACCATCCGCGTGAACGGCGAGTTGATCAAACTTGAAATCAACACGATCACCTACCTTGAAACCAACGGCCACTATCTGACCATTCACACCTTGCAAGGGGACTACACCCTGATTGAGTCGCTGCGTAGTTTTGAAGAGACCCTGCTTCCGCAACGCTTCTATCGGTGCAATAACTCCTACTTGGTGAACTTGGCCCAAGTCAGTGGAATTCAGGACAACCAGGCTGTGGTCAATGGCACCCCGCTGCAAATCAGCCGGCCACGAAAAAAAGCCTTCATGCAGGCTTTGACAGACTTTCTCGGAGATGAAATCGTATGATGACGACCAACTTACCAAACATTCCCCGAGTCTATACGGCCCTGGCTGAGTGGCTTGCGTGCGGACTGTTGCTGCTGCCAATTCAACACAAACCACTTTGGATCTTACGCTACCTGGCTTTCGGAGCGGGGCAAATCGCACTGCAGCTAACCGTTGGGACCTGGTCGGATACGTTCTGGATCCCGGGCATGATCTTGAATGTCTTGTGGATGTTCGCCACACTTTGGGGCTGCGGGCAGGCACCTCTGACCATTCTGGGCCTCGCCGTTGCCAAGGCGTTCGTCCTCGCCGAATTTGTCGCATCGCTGGCTTGGGAGTTGTACTGCTACCTGATCTTGGGCCGGGTCGCTCACGAGGCCGCCTGGGGCACTTTGTTCATGCTGCTCGTTTATGTGCTCCTATTTGCCGGCGATTACTGGATTGAACACCGCCATGCGACCCGCAATCAAGAGCCGGTGACCAGACGCGCTTTGGTCTCAGGCCTCCTGACCGCGACCATCGTGTTCGCCGTCTCCAATATTGGCTTCATCCTTGCCAATACGCGCTACACCATCGGCGACTCCGTAACCATCTTCATCTTCCGGACCTTCATCAATCTGTGCGGCCTGCTGATTTTCGCCATTCAAGACGACCAGCGACAAGAATCAGCCTTGCAAAGTGAGCTTGGTGCGATCAACCGGATGTTCCAGACTCAATATGATCAGTACACTGCTTACAAATCCAGCAGTGCCGTCATCAGGCGGCAGTTTCACGATTTGAAGCATCAAATGGCTGTGATTCTCAAAGAAGACAACGCTGACCTGCGCGCGCAGTACCTGGCGGACTTGAACACTGCGATTGATACTTATTCCGCAACGATCAGTACTGGCAACGGTGTGCTGGATACGATCCTTTCACAGAAAAATGCAACGTGCATTGCCAATCACATCGATATGACGTGTTTTGCCGATGGGAAGGCGCTGGACTTCATGCACGCAATGGATATCGCGAGTCTCTTCGGTAACGCCCTAGACAACGCCATTGAATCCGTTGGGCAACTGGCCAACCCAGACAAACGCCTGATTGAAGTCCGCGTGTCTCGCCGGATAAACCTACTCGTTATCACTTTCAAGAACGTGTTTGAAGGTGCTGCGGAATTCAAAGATGGCCTGCCAAAGACGACCAAGAAAGATACCGCCGTTCACGGCTACGGGCTGAAAAATATTGCCTACATCACCCACAAATACAATGGGCAGATGACAATCAGCACGCAAGACGGCTGGTTCTCGCTAAAAATTATTCTGCCTGTGCCATCTGATAATTAGCGTCGGGCCTCGAATGTTTCTTGTGAAACAATCGCCGCGGTTCACCCTAACTTTTGCTAAAGTCGGCCGCATTCTTCATCCCCGGCAGCGCGGGCTGGCTACAATGAACACAAGATCAAACGGAGGCGAGTTATGATAAAAAATGAACGCATTCATCGCTGGGCGCTGCGCGTGGGCATACTGCTCCTGCTTGTGGGTATCGGCTGCTTTATCGCAAAGGCCGTCACGCCGAGCTACCTCGACGCCGAGGGGATCCTGCACGAAGCCTTTTTCCTGCTGCCGCTTGGGTATGCTGGCCTGCTCGCCAGTGCCATCAGCTTCCTGGTGGCCGGGCTTGCTCGCGGCCGGCGCCAGCACGCCTAAACTTCTGAATACAGCAAACGACCCAGACACCGCGTTTTCGCGCAGGTCTGGGTCGTTTTTGATCACTGAAACTTAGCCGCTGACTTCCGCCGTGTGGGTGCGGTGCGCCCACTTGCGGTAGGCTAGGCGGATCATTTTGTCGCACTCAGTGACAGCCAGGGTGATGACGCCGGCGCCGACCGCCACGCCCCACTCCAGCCAGGACATACCCGCGGTGCGGAAGACGTCCTGCATGAACGGAATGTACGTGAACGACAGCTGCAGCACCATCATCGCCGCGATCACGGCGAACGCCATCGGGTTGGAGAAAAACTGCTTCGACAGCGCCAGCGCGTGGGTGCGGATGTTGAACAGGTAGAAAATCTTGCCCAGGATGATGATGTTGACCATCATCGTCGACGCCACCGCCGCGTTGACATAGCCGCCGTCCAGCAGCCAGTCGTGCGCGAGCAGCCCGACGCCCGAGATCATGATCGACACGTACGCCATTTGAAAAACGTCGTGCCAGTTCATCATTGAAGCGGTGTTGGAGCGCGGCGGGCGGGCCATGATGCCAGGCTCGGCCGGCTCCCAGATGAACGCGAACTGGATCGTGATGGCCGAAACCATGTTGATCCACAGCATCTGGCTGGCGTTCAGCGGCATGTTGTCCTGCGTGAGGATGGTGATCGCGATGATCAGCCCTTCGGCAAACGACGTCGGCAGCAGGAACAGGATACTCTTTTTGATGTTGTCGTAGATCCGACGGCCCTGCGCGATGGCTTTTTCCATCGTCGTGAACTTGTCGTCGGTCAGGATCATGTCAGCGGCGTCCTTGGCCACGTCGGTCCCGGACTCGCCCATCGCGACGCCAATGTCGGCCTTTTTCAGCGCCGGTGCGTCGTTGACCCCGTCGCCAACCATCGCGGTAACGTTGCCGGCTTCCTGGAGCGCGGTGACGATTGCCAGCTTGTCAGCCGGCGTGGTGCGGGCGAAGACATCCGTGGAGATCATCGCCTGCGTGCGGTCCTTGTCGTTCATCTCCGCCAGCTCGGTGCCGGTGACAACGGTGGGGCTGTCCGCCAGACCAAGCTTTTTGGCAATGGCCAGCGCGGTATCCGGATGGTCGCCGGTGATCATGCGAACCTTGACGCCCGCCATGCGCATCTGGCGAATCGACGCGATGACTTCCTCGCGTGGCGGATCGATGATGACGGCCAGGCCCAGGAAGGTCACGCCATGCTCACACAGGCCTTCGGTGATCTCATCGACGCTGTCGGGCAGGTCCTCGGCGGCGACGGCGATGACGCGCATCCCCTGCTTGGAATACGTGCGCGTCAACTCGAGGTAGTGCTCGATGTCAAACGACGGGTCGGCCGCCTCCGCCATCGGCAGCACCTTGTCGGGCGAGCCCTTGACGAACAGGCGGTGCTGACCGTTTGGCAGCTGCATCAGCTTGGCCATGTAGCGGTAGTCCGAGTCAAACGGCAGCATATCGAGTTCTTCGTAGTCCGGCTCGTCTTCAAACCCCTTGTGGTACGCGGTTAAAAAGGACCCGTCCGTCGGTTCGCCGTTGATCTCGTACTTGCCGTCAATCTCGGCCAGCGTCGTGTCATTGGCTTCAAAGCCGGCAATCAAAAGGTCGCGCAGGTCCGCGCGGTCCTTGGCGGCCACGGGCTTGCCGCGCAGGCTGAACTCACCGGTCGGGGCGTAACCCGTGCCGGACACCGTGTATTCGTGGTGCGGCGTGATGATGTTGGTGATCGTCATTTCGTTTTTCGTGAGCGTTCCGGTTTTATCCGTCGCGATCACGTCAACCGAGCCCAGCGTCTCGACGGCCGGGAGCGTTTTGACGATCGTGTTTTCCTTTTTAACCAGCTGCTGCATGCCCATCGCAAGCACGACAGACGTGGTCGCTGGCAGGCCTTCAGGCATCGAGCCGACGACCATGGTGACAACTGCCAGCGCAAGCGTGCCGACTGAGTAATGGCCAGACCACATGCCCAGCGCAAAAAGAATCACCGCAGCGGCCAAAATCGCGTAGGAGATGCCCTTGCCCAGGTTGTCGAGCTCGGTCATCATCGGCGTCTTGCCCTTGCGCACGTCAGCGACCGCCTGGGAAATTTTCCCCAGCTCGGTGTTTTTCCCGGTCGCGACGACCAGGCCCATGCCCGAGCCTGTCGCGACGGCGGTGGAGGCGAAGGCCATGTTGGTGCGCTCCGCCAGCGGCGTGTTGGCCGGCAGCGGGTCGACCGTTTTCTCGACCGAGTTGGACTCACCAGTCAGCGCCGCCTCCTGCATCGATAAGTTGTCGATGTCAAACAAGCGCAGGTCGGCCGGCACGTTGTCGCCCGCCTCGAGGAACACGACGTCGCCCACGACCAGGTCGGCCGCATCGACATCGACGCGGTCGCCGTCGCGGTACACCGTCGCCTCGTGCGACAGCATCTGCTTGATCCGCTCCAGGGCGTTTGAGGCGTTGTTCTCCTGCGAATACCCAATAATCGCGTTGATGATGATAACCAGACCGATAATAATCGTATCGGTCATGTGCCCCATCACAGTTGTCAGTACGGCGGCGCCAATCAAAATATAAATGATCAGGCTGTTGAACTGGCGAATGAAGATGACCCACTTCGGGGTGGTGTACGATTCCAGCGCGTTTGGTCCGTTTTCCGCCAAGCGCTTGGCGGCCTCTTGGCTGGTCAACCCAGCCTCCAAATCCGGCACCTTTAACTCCTGCTGCAACGCAGACACCTCAGAATGGGTCATCGACCTCTGACCATCGGGACTGTCCATGTATCATCATCCTTTTTCCTTATAAATTTGGCAAAATGCCATGTCATATTAATTGTATTTTATCCGAACGGTAAGGCGCACGCAACTGGGCTTGGGGCGGATTATTTTGTGAAATATTCAATTATACAGAGAGAACGCAACGCCGTTCATTTTTTGAAATTTGGTTCTGAGACCTACTAAGCGGAAGCCACACAATGAGTTTCTAACCTCAATAGTTTTGAGCAGTGAGAGATCCAGGTAACAATGACTGCTGCATTCGGCAATTCTCGTTTATTCCTCGAGGAGATAGAAAAAGACACCTAGACGGTCTTTGCCTAGATGTCCTCAACGATACTGGTTACTCTACCTAGCTATGATCTTAATATGCTACTTTTGCGCTGGACGAACCCGGTTTTTCAAGCTATCGTGCAGGATTTCTTTCACACTCTTCCGCTTGCGGTTTCTGATTACCTCAACGGCTTCGTGATTAAACTGCTCCTGTTTCTTTTGCTTGTCCTGTTGCTGCCGCTCGTACTCAGCTTCAGACATGACATGAACGCCAACAAGCTTCCTGAGAAAACTGATAACTTGATCCTGATTGTCTGTGAAGAAAAGGGAATAACCACCCGATTTTTTGGACCGGAAAGTCACCATTAATCGGCTCTGATCTTCTTGTTTATCAAAGGTAATCAAGTCGTAACGCTTGTAATCGCTCGCCATCAGCACGGAACCGTATGTAATAACCTTGTCTGGCCCTAGCCCCTGCTTGAGGAACGCGACGCTGCATAGAAGCACAGCAATCAGAATAATTTTGGCATCATAGACAATGTCGCTTCGCCAAAATAGAACAAGTAACACGGCACTAATCACCAGCGCAATGAGGTACTTCACCTTGGTGGTGTGCGCGGCAAAGACAATATGCTTCTGCTCGTTGAATTCCAGGATTAAGAGTGCTGCGAACAGCACTGCGATCACGATGACTTGATTCATTGTTTATCCCCTCTTGGCGAAAACTACCACTCCGCGATAGTCCCGTCGTAGTTCTTCCAGCTCGGGTTAGTCCAAACCAGACCCTGCTGAGCGATGTCCTTGATCTTGTCTTCGTCCATATCGATACCAAGACCCGGACCCTTCGGCAGATCGACGTAGCCATCCTTGTATTGGAAGATTTCCTTGTTCTTTACAAAGTCCAACAGGTCAAAGCCCTGGTTGTAGTGAATACCCAGGCTCTGCTCCTGGATGAAGACGTTAGGCGTGCAAGCGTCGACTTGCAGCGTTGCCGCCAGTGCCACCGGCCCGTATGGAGCATGTGGTGCAACAGCCATATCATAGGCTTCTGCCATTGCCGCAATCTTGCGTGTTTCAAGGATGCCACCGCACATCGCAACGTCTGGCTGAACAATGTCGACTGCACCTTGCTGGAAGAGTTCCTTAAACTGCCAGCGAGTATAGAGCCGCTCACCAGTGGCCAGTGGAACTGAGACCTCACGGGCAATATCATCGAAAGAATCCCAGTTTTCAGGCAGAACCACTTCCTCCAAGAACATTGGGTGGTATGGTTCGAGCGCTTTAGCTAAGACCTTGGCCATTGGCCGGTGAACACGACCGTGAAAATCGATACCAATTTCAAGCTTATCGCCTACGGTGTTGCGAATCGACTCGACCCGGTCAACCACGGCTTGGACCTTCTGATAAGAGTCGATGTAGTGCAACTCAGAGGTTGCATTCATCTTAATCGCTGAGAAGCCTTTGTCGACCCGGACTTGCGCCTGCTCGCCAACATCGGAGGGACGATCCCCGCCAATCCACGAGTACACACGAATGCGATCTCGGGCAGCGCCACCAAGTAGTTCATAGACTGGCACATTCAGGGCCTTGCCTTTGATGTCCCAAAGGGCCATCTCCAGGCCGGAAATAATAGTCCCGTTGATCGGGCCACCGCGGAAGAAGGAGCGGTGCAGTTCCTGCCAGAGGCGTTCAATTTCGAAAGGATTCCGACCAATGAGCCGATCACCCATTTCTTTGGCACCAGTCACCACCGTCTCAGTCTTGGTACCGGAGATCATTTCACCCCATCCCGAGATGCCTTCGTCAGTGTTGACCTTCACAAAAATCCAACGTGGCTTTACTTTATAAATATCAATTGAAGAAATCTTCAAAATACAAACCTCCCAAAAATTGAATCCAATTAGTTCTCAGCCGTCGTGTCAGCGGCTGCGTCATTCGTCGCAGCGTTAACCTTCTTGATCCCGTCGAAGTAGTACCAAACCAACGCGAAAACAATCAGAAGGACTGGAATCAGAATCAGCTGGTGCGTAGTGAACGCCATGTAAACCAGCCAGCTCTGGATCATTGAAGTTGCCGCAAAAGAAGAAATCAGCAGTGAGTTCGAGCCGACTTTGATCCCGACGGACTTGGCCAACTTGGTCAGTACCGGCGCAGTTGAAGAACCGCACCAGAGCAGCGAAGCCGTCACAACCAGGCCAATCACGATGTTCTTCAAGAGATTACCATTGGTCAGCGCAACGACCATCGCTACCCTAAATGGAACAACCGCCAAGTCAGCGAAAGGCAGTACCTGGTTACCTGGCAGCACCAGGGCCATCGCAATCGTCAGTGGGATGATGATCAGGGCAGTGGTGATAACGTCCTGGTTACCAACAACAACCGCAGCATCCAATCCAATGAAGAGCTTACGGCCCTTGAAGTGTTTCTGAGACCACTTCTGAGCGGCTTCAGAAATCGGCATCAGGCCTTCCATGAACAATGAGGTCATCTTTGGAATCAAGACCAGAACAGCGGACATCGATACCCCTAACTGCAACACTTGCGTCAGGTTGTAACCGGCAAGGATACCGATTACCATGCCGATAATCAAGCCCATGATCATTGAATCCCCGAAGAAACCAAGATACTTTTGCGCATCACGAATCGAGAACTTACTCTTCCGGAAGAACGGAATCTTATCCAACAGCCAGTTCAACGGCCATGCGATAACCAAAGAAGACAGTGCCGAAACCGTGGGCAGCGAAACCCCAGGAATCCCGAAGAAGTGTTCCACCATCGGCTGCGACCAGTCGGCCAGCTTGAAGGTAATCAGCGCCATCACAATCGATGCGCCGACGCCAAGCCAGACGTTCTTCGTCACGAAGTAAACCATAACCCCAACAATTGCGACGTGGTGGTAGTTCCAAATATCCACATCCAGAGTGTTGGTGTGCTTGAGAATCAACAGCACGATATTCACCAGCAAAATGACGAAGATCAAGATCGCGATAATTGGAGAAGCCCAGGTGACCGCGGCGATTGAGCCCCAGCCAACATCCAGGGCAGTCAGATGAACCCCGGTCCGATCAACCATCGCCTTAGCGGCTGGGCCAACGTTAGTGGTCATGAAGTCCAAGATTAACTTGATCCCGGCAAAACCAATTCCCAACGTTAAGCCTGACTTGAATGAACGAGTGATCTTTAACCCGAATACTAACCCTACAATTGTGATGATGACTGGAAGCATAACAGTGGCTCCGGCAGCAATCAGCCAATTAAAGGCGTCCATAATATAATTCATTAGTTTTCACCCCATTTTTCCATGAGCTATTTGCTTAACTGATCCCCAATTGCTTTCAGTGTGTCATCCGCACCAATCCCGGTCAGTAGGGACATGCCTTTGATGTATGGCACACCTTTCGTGTCGCCATCGTATTCGCCTGTCGTGACCAGCAAATCGTATCCTTCAACCTTACCAGGCACTTCAGTCAGCCGAGTCTGCGTGGTATCGGCTTGAATGCCTTTTTCCTGCAGATAATCCCGAATTTTGGACGCTACCACAGTGGAGGTAGCAATCCCGTTACCACAAGCTACTAATACTCGCTTCATAATAATCAACACTCCTTATAAATTTGACGTAACCAACTTAAACAACGTATCCCGGTCCGTAGCGCTGAGGATCTGCTTCATCAGGACATTATTCTGAATGATCCCGACCACGCTCTGGAGCATCTCAACTTGACCATGTGGCTCCTTGATCGCCAGCATAATGATGATCGAGACATCCAGGTTCTTCTTGGTGTCCTCCATATCACTGAAGGTCACCGGCTCGGTCAGCGTTGCGACCGCAATCGCGGTTTGATTGATAAACTTACTGTCGGCATGCGGAATCGCAACGCGCGGCTCAGCTGAGGGGAGTCCGGTCGGATAGACCTGCTCCCGCTTCAGGATTGCCTCTGTATACCCATCCTTGGCATAACCTTGAGTAATCAGCTGACCGCTTAAGAAGGTCAGCGCCTCAGTTGCAGATTCAAACTGCTGAGAGGGAAAAAATAAGTTCCGATCGTACTTAATTTCCACCATGACAAACCCCACCTAATCGTTAATGCCAACCGCACTCAGAAACTTCTGAATGTCGCTTCTCAAACTTTCAACGTCTGCACTGGCAAGGCTTGATTTGCTGAACATACCGGAGCCGATGCCCAGGTACGACGCCCCATTGTCCAGATATTCCTGGGCATTTCCAGCATTGATCCCACCAACTGCCATCAACGGCAGCTTGCCAAGCGGTGCCTGAATCTCGTGGAAGTACCGCGACCCCAACGTATCCGCCGGGAAGACCTTCACGATGTCCGCGCCTTGCTGAAACAGGCGGTAGACCTCGCTTGGCGAAAACGCTGCTGGCACCGTGACCACGTTGTTGGCCTTGGCTAAAGCAAACATGTCTTGGGTGAAGTTAACTGGTCCCAACATGAACTTGGCGCCAGCGTTGATCATCTGTTCCGCTTGGCTGATGTTGAGCACTGTTCCGGCTCCAATGTTGATTTTGTCGCCGTATTTCTGGTTCAATTGCTTGACCAGCTCGACGGCGTGTTCCGTATTGGTCGTCATCTCAATGGCAAAGTGACTTTCGTAACCAGCCAATGCCTGTAAAATCGCGTCAGCCTGCTGGCTTGTGTAGCCACGCATAATCACTGTGAACTTTGGATACTCTTCAACTTTCATTTCCAGAATTACTCCTTTATTTCATTGATCAATACTTCGTACACCTCATCGGCGTCTTTGGCTGCCACGATTTTTTTGATGGTGTGGGAATCAAGGGCAATTTCAGCTAGCTGGTTGATTGCCTTGATGTGCGGCCCAACGATTGCCACTGCCAGCGTTACCACAATGCTGACCTTCATTCCATTAGGAAAGACGGTGGGTTGCTTCAACACGAGAATGCCAAAACCGTCATTTTTAACGTCGCCTTCAGAGTCGGCATGGGGAATCGCCATCCTCTTGCCCAAAAAGCTGTATGCATCCTTTCCAGCATTCGCACGAGTAATACGCTGGATATACTGAGCAGTGATGCAGCCATCTTTAAGGAGCTTTTCAGCAGAAGCCGCGATAGCCGTTTTCCAGTCCGCCACGTAGTCCTTAACCACGATATGTCGACGACTCAGATAGTGGGCAAGTGCAGGCAGTTCCGTCGGCTCGGAACGCGTTTCATCACTCAACAAGGTACGCTGGATATCGCGCCGCAGCCGCTCCATGTCAATGATGTTGGCATTCTTGCTCACTGCCGCGACAATTTTGTTGACCTTATCATCGATCGCCACCACGTTCATCTCTCGCAGGACGCGATAGCGCAGGTTCAATTGCTGGATCCGACTCATGTTCGTGGGAATAATGAACTGCTTCAGCTTAGTCGTAAGTGGCACTGTAGAGAACACGAGGTCGACTTGGCTTTGGTCGGGATTGAAGTCTCTCACTGAACTGGCACTGGCGAGCTCGATCTCTGGGAAGGTTTGCGCTAACTGCGCGTATAAGATCCGAGTTTCGACGATGCCTGCGTTCGAGACGATTCCCGCCCGCAGCCGCTTGGCTTGGTTGAAATGAGGGGCGTCGTGCTGCTGTCCTGATTCCGAATCAAGGACCAACCCGAAGTAGTAGGCAATCAGCTGCAGCTCATTATTTGGAAAACGCTTGCCAGCCAATTTCTCGATTGGCTTGATAATTTCCCTAACAATGTCAATGAGAATGCTGCGATCTTCATCGCCAACGCTGAAGGTGTTTTCAATCAGCGGCATCCCGTATTTCACTCGGTAATAGGCTGGTTGCAAATGAGCAATCAGCTTATCGCGAAAGTCTGAGCGCTTGTCGATCGTGCTATAGGTAATTTCCTCAAATCGGTGAATCATCGTGTCCACCGCAAGGGAGAAATCCTCATCAAGCGTATTGTCATCGCGATACCAGGTGTTAGAAGTGAGAAAGATCAGAACGAGCCACTGAAAGTCGCTTTCGGTGTGGTACCAATTTTCGGGGAGAATGTCACGTAACTTGGTATATTCGATGCTGTTCGCAACTGCGGGCTCCTCGAAGTCAAAACGCAGATTGTGGAAAGTCAGAAGCCGAGAGATACTAGCCTGCAAACAGCTGATTAGTAATTTCCGCGATCGATCTGAATAATCTGTGCGCAACGCCTTTTCAGCCTTGGCCACAATAGCCTCAGTGTCCTCGCGATTGACAATCACCAGGGCTTCGATGTCGCTCTGTCCGCCCTCAAACCGTTGTAATCGAGTGGTTACTTCCAGCAGTAGGATACGAATCTTCAGCTCAGGGCCAAGAATGCGGTAACCATTTTGTCTGTCATACGACAGTTGGAGACCCCTTTCCTCCAGGTAGTTCGCAACCCCTTTCAGATCTTGGGTCACTGTGGTCTTGCCAACGTTCAGAAAGCTGAACAGATGATTCAGGGAAATATACTGGCCGCAGACTAGAACGTAGAAAATAATGTCAAACATCCGCTGTGTCTCATCGCGATAGCGTACCCCACCATCGGAGTTAGGAGTATCCGCTTCGAGACTTGCGAGGTATTTTAGGAGCTCGGAGCCAATCACAAACGCGCCATTGCGTGTCCGCTTAATCTGCGGCAGGTTAATCTCCTTCAAATGCTTGTTGATTTTTTTGATTGAATAGTCCAGCTGACGCCGGGTAATCCCTAGCCGGCTAAGGATATCCGTACTCGTCACATCAGGAGCGGAAACGATTGTATGCAATACGGTCATTTCCCGACTATCCATGAAACCTCACGCTCCTTTCCACGATTTAATTATAGAATGAATGCACTTTCAAAAATGGACGATTAGTTTCGTCTTTTGTCACACCTGATTAAATTAAATGTAGAACGATGGCATTGATGAGGGCTAAGCCCCAGGGTCATTAGGGTTTCCGACTTGTACAGTAGTGAGCACTAAGGCTCAATAGACAGTACAAGGGCATGCGAAGTCTCGCTCTCGCCAACCTCTGCGGTATTGTTCATAAACGTTATGGCGAACATATCTAGCATTCCAGACTTAACTCGCACTCTGGCGTCTGCAGGCAGTACGAAGACGCCCGCCACGGGTGGCTTGGGTCGCTTACCGGCATCTGTCCGGCTGGGTACGATGGAATCTCTCTGCTTAACATGATTCAAAAACCAAAATTGTGCTGCAACATGATATTCCCTGGTTATTGCAAGCATGATAAGAGGTTGCTCTTACGCCAATCCTTTAAATCACTTCCTCGATAGAACCGGATGTTTATCCTCCAATTAGCCGTACTTGCATATTTAACAGGCTTCCTTTGTACTTACTCAGGACGTATTTTTTGAGTCCCCTCTATCCGTGGGTATATAGTCGATTTATACAGGCAACGCGACTGTCACCGACTGAGCGAGGTGGTTGAATTGATTATAAAAGCTGCAAACGAGATACCTCTGGATGAGATCGTGGCGTGCCACACCAACATTGGCATCGAGGTGGAGAAGGTCCGCGTCGATCCGGAGAACCGGCTGAGCGAGCGACCGTTCCCCGCCAACTTCAATGCTGACATGCGTGATTTTGTCGAGCACGAATTCTTCAACGCGCAGATCGAGTTCGCGCTGCCGTTCGAACCTGTCGTCGACAAAAACCTCGCGCGCGGGGAACAGATTATTCGCGCAGCCGCGAGCCACCTGGCACCAGACGAACGGCTCTGGCCATACAGCTGTCCCCCACCACTGTCAGAGATGCTGGCGCAAAAGCATATCTCCAGGCAGCCAACAGAAACTTATGACTACCGAGAGCGCCTCAGTCACATCTATGATCTGCGCCGCATTCTCAACACTGGCATCCACATCAACCTCAGCTTCAGCGAGCAGGCGCTGACCGAGCTGCTTCGGCTGACGGACTTTACGACGACCGATGAGCTTTACGTGCACTTGGCGCAATACTTCATGCTCCACCGCTGGCTGTTCACGTATCTCTTCGGCGCGACCCCGCTGGCGTTTGCCGGGTATTTCCCGGGTGATGCGCCAACGCACCCAGTCCGCAGCCTTCGCAGCAGCCCGTTGGGTTTCCCGACCAACATCCACGGTGACTACCACTCAGTTTCGGGCTATGTTGCTCGCATCGAAAAGGCGCTCGAAAAGGGTGAGCTGCTGGCGCCAGGCCAGTACTACGAACCAGTGCGGCTGAAAAGTAAAGTGGGCAAAGACCCACGCGCGCTGTTGACCGAAGGTGTGTCCCACCTTGAGCTGCGCGGCTTCGACCTGAATCCCAACACCGCCACCGGCGTCGCCGCGGATCAGCTGCGGCTGGTCCAAAGTTTGGCCCTCTTTTTCGCCACTCAGCCGGTCCTCGAAGCCGACGAATTCGAGGTGCGCCTGGCGGAGTCGCGAATCCTCAACAATCAGATTGCGCTGGAGGACCCGCGAGACAACTCGATCTGTCAGGAACGGGCAATCGGCCTTCTCTCTCGGCTCTGCGATTTCGCTCGGTATAACCACTTCCCGGCAGCGTATCAACAGGCCATTGCGCACTACCTGGACGCCAGCATCGACACACGCGCCAGCCTCAGCTACACCGTCTGGCAGCAGCTCGCCAAGATTGACGACCCCGTCGCGGCTGATGCTTGCGCCATATTTTTCTAACTTCAAACGACCTAAACTAATGCATGCGTCATCCCAACCTGAGGGTGACGCTTTTTGATTGCAAAATAAAAAAGCAACGGTTACCCGCTGCTTCGCTATCTTTCCTAATAGGAGGAGGAAAAGATGGTAAGAAAGGACGCTTGGAACTGGTGTCTCTTATTGGAGGTTGCTTATGTCTTGCATAAATATAGTTTACCAGATGAACGGCAATTTATGCAAGCGCTTTCTGCGCTTTTCTCAATCACACTTTGGGTTCGGTCGCCCGCTACACGAAAAAATCCCCGCCTCAGCGGGACCTCTCTACAACGTTGCCTCAAGCTGCTCGGCGCCTTGTTCCAGCAGCGTCATCAGCGTGATGGTCTGCTCCGGCGTGACCACCGGCACGGCGCCATTTTCCAAAGTGTCGACCAGCGCCTCGTAATACTTCTGGTAGCCGCCGACCTCAGAGACGACCTTTTCCTCGTGGTATTGGCCCGCGTCGTCCAGGTAGGACAGCGTCCCATACTGGTCCGGCCGGTCGACGCCGAAGTCGGGATGGTCAGGCCCCGGCATGTAGAACTTTTTCATCATGGCTTCCTGCTGGTCGGTTTCCTGCTTCAGGAAGCGGCCGCGGGTGCCGTACACCACAAACGACGGGCGGTAATTCAACCGGAAGAAGCTCGACTTGACCGACACCTTCAAGCTGTCTGGGTAGTGCATGCCGATGTCGAAATAATCGGCCATGTGGTCCGGCCCCAGCAGCTGGCGCACGTCGTAGTCGACGCTGACCGGCGTGCCCCAGTAAGACAGCACCTGGTCCATTGTGTGCACAGCGTGGCCGTACAGGAAGCTGCCCAGCCGCGAGTACCCGGTACTTTTTTCCACGGCAGCGGCGCGGTAGTAGTCAAAATTATCCTCGACTTCGTAAACCTTACCCAGCTTGCCGGACTCGATCACCTTCTGCACGGTGAGAAAGTCCGAGTCGAAACGCCGGTTCTGGTAGCCTTCCAGCAGCAGCCCCTTTTGCTTGGCGTGGTCGAAAAGTTCGCGCGCCTCGTGGGCCGTGGCCGTGAATGGCTTTTCCAGCAGAACGTTCTTGCCATGGTCCAGCGCGGCTTTGGCGAGCTCAAAATGGGCCTGCGGCGGCGTGGTGATCGCAACCAGCTGAATCTCCGGGTCGTCCCAGATATCGTTGATGTTAGTGGTGTATTTAACGTCTGGGAGCTTGGCCCACGGCGAGTCATCGTGCCGCGCGTAAATCGTCTTCACCCGAATGTCTTTCACCTGCCGCGAAAACGGCAAGTGATAGCGATTCGTCGCCTTGCCGTTGCCGATATAAGCCATTGTGATCATCGTATTACCTCCCATGAAATCGTTCACGTTAACTTTAGTCGAACCGGCGCGAAAATACAAAAGTCACGGCGAATGAGAGGGACATGAAACTTCAATTGCGGCTCGCTTAAAACGGGTAAATTGGTCTAGACTACCTGTTACAATCCCCCTGATAGGAGGTTTATACATTTGAAAAAGCGTACGTTATTCACCGCCGTTAGCGTCCTGGCGCTGCTCGGCGTTTCACCATTGACCACACAAATCGTTCACGCAGCAACATCCGCCACGACCCGGACAGTCGCTGCGGGCGACGCGTCAGTGCTGTATCCCAGCAGCTTTAACGTCAAAATCGAAGGCGTCGGTCACAACTCCGATGTGATGAAGGTGACTGCCGACAAAACTTACCAAGGCACCTGCACCGTGGGTTATTATGGCGCCGATGGTCGACTGCCACTTGAGCACATGACACTCGTCTCAGACAATCCGAACGTGAAAATGACAGTTGTCAGCGTCACGGCTGAAGACCCAATGGCACCCGGCGGCCGTTTCACAATCCATTTCACCATCTCAGTTCACGGCGAAACGAGCACGGCGCCCGTTGTCTCATACATTCACATTGAGCGCACCGATGGCGGCAAAATGACCAGCTACGGCCACGGCCAAACTTTCGTCATTGTCGCACAGAGCACGCCGGAAAAGCCGGAACCAAAACCTGAACCCAAGCCAGAACCCAAACCTGAACCGAAACCGGAGCCTAAACCTGAGCCAAAGCCTGAGCCGAAGCCCGATCCAAAACCCGAACCAAAGCCAGATCCAAAACCCGAACCAAAACCGGAACCAAAACCTGAATCGAAACCGGAACCAAAACCTGAACCGAGACCTGAACCAAAACCGGAGCCAAAACCTGAACCGAGACCTGAACCAAAACCAGAGCCAAAACCTGAACCGAGACCTGAACCAAAACCAGAGCCAAAACCTGAACCTGAACCAGTACCTGAGCCGAAACCGGAGCCTAAACCAGAACCAAAACCGGCGCCAAAACCTGAAACAAAACCTGAGCCGAAGCCTAAACCAAAGTCAACGCCCGGTCTTACGCCTAATCCTAGTCCGATTCGTTCCTTTCCAACCAAGCAGTCCGCCAATTCTAGGCACACTTTGAATAACCAGAACCAGCTGCCGCAAACAGGTGACCAACCCAATATTGCCATCACCACCTTTGGCTTGATCACCCTGCTGAGCACAGTACTCGCATTTTTCCGTAAGCACAAAGCTTAATGACCAATCAAAATGGCCCTATCTCTGCAACGAAACGCAGAGATAGAGCCGTTTTCATCCCCAACCGAGCAGGCGAATCAGCGCCATCGCGACAACGCCGACAATCACGACCGCAAGCAGGCTCTTGGAAACAACCGCCGTGATCACCGCCGGCACCGACGCCAGCAGGTTTTCCCAGTTGATGCCCGGCCAGGCACCTCGGTGATAAACGAAGATATTTTCAGCAATGATTGCGGCGAAAATCGCAATCGGGACAAACGAGAGGAATTGCACCAGCGGCTTCGGGAATCGGAACGCCTTCGCCAGGATCAGCGGCACGACTTTTAACAGCCACAGCGCAAACCCGCACGCGAGGATCGTCATCAGGACATATGAATTAGACATGCGCGCGCTCGACCCCCATTCCAATCAGGCAGCCGGCCACTGTCGCGATCAGCATCGCCGTCGACCCCGGGAAAAAACGCATCAGCACATACATCATCACCATGACCACAACCACGATCTGGGCCTGGCGCACCAGTGGCTTACTGCGGTCGCCAATCATTTGCAGGTACAAGAGCCCGATGAACATCGCCACCGCGGCAAAATCCAGCCCAAACGCGTTGGGATTCGGGATCAGCCCGCCGAGCAGCGCCCCGACCACCGTCGCCAGCATCCACACGAGGTACGCGCCGACGTTGGCCGCATGAAACCACGCAGGCTTCAGCTTGTGGTCCGTGTAGTTGACCTTATTCATCGACAGCGCAAAGGTCTCGTCGGTCAAAAGTGTCCCAATCATGATGTTTTGCAGCAGTGACTCTTCTTTAATGTACGGCGCGACCGTCATACTCATCAGACTCATCCGCGAGTTGATCAAAATGGCGGACACCAGCATCGCGCTGATGGGACTCGCGGCAGCCAGCATCGTCGCCAGTACAAACTGCACCGACCCGCCGTAGACAATCAGCGACATCAGTGCGACCAGCCACCAGGCGATGCCAGCCGTGTGCGCGACGACCCCGAACGCAAGCCCGACGCCGATGTAGCCGAACACAGTGGGCAAGACGTCCTTCAATCCCGAACGAAAAGATAAGTCACCTGTCACTGCCGTCGCCCCCCAAACCATTAAAAAGTAATTAGAATCAGTGTACCAATAATCGCGGAGGATTCAAGCAGATTCGTCGACACTTGGGCGGCGGCTGAATCGTCGGCGATGGTCACCAGTGCGCGGTGCTTCGGGCCAGAACGAAAAAATCGCTAAAGGACGATTTTAAATGTGCCGACATGTGGAAATTGAGAAAATGACACACGACAAATTTTTGAATTGGCGCAGTGAATTGTACAAACCTTTGCGCTTCATGGGGTTGAGTGTTTAATAAAAATATGAACAACATTGTCATATTCGCCAGAACAGTCGCAGTCCTTATACCATCGCGATTTGTGGGCACCGACCGCGCCAATTTGTAAATTTGTCGTGTATGCTTTTGGAAATTTGAGCATGTGGCCCCATTTTTTTGAAGCCTTTTGCGTCAAATCGCCTCTCACCGAAAAGTGTTGGTTGCGCGCCCATGAAGCGTACAAATAAGGCGTCCTGCCACCATATAAAAAAAGTCGCAGGCAATGGCTGCCATGCGACTGTTACCACTCATCACAAGTTCTTCACACCAGCGTCAGCAAGAATCGCCAGTAACTATTTCGCAATCTGCTCCCTAGCTGCTTCGCCAGCGATCCGCCCGGAATTCCAAGCGAACGCACAGCTGATGCCTTCCATCGTTGGATAAGAGGTATCGTACATCCCGTTGGCGTCATTGCCAGCGACATAGGCGCCTGGAATTGGCTTGCCATCTGTGGTCAGCACTTGCATGTGCGCATCTGTGGCCACACCACCGATGGTCCCAAGCGAGGTCGACTGCGCTTTGACCGCGTAGAACGGACCCTTTTCAACCGAAAAACGCAGATAGTCGCTCGGCTTGTAGAAGGTTTCGTCATCCTTCGCCTTCACCGCTGCATTATAATCGGTCACCGCGGCCGTTACTGTAGCAGCAGAGACGCCCAGCTTTGCCGCTAACTCGTCAAGGGTATCTGCATGGCAAGCAGCGCCTTGGGTCTCAGCATCTTCGAGATCGGCAGGAAGATCCGGGAATGGCCCCACTTGGTGCGTCACCGGTGTATGCGCGAGGCTGGTAAAGGTCCGCTCAAACGAGTCGGTCCAATCAAGCTTGTTGGCGCGCAGATAATCGACTGTCGCCTGGTCGAGCACGTAGTAATAGTACCCGCCTTGCGTGTAAGTAATGTTGCCCCACAGCGCGAAATCGTAGCAGATGCTTTCATCCACAAAACGCTCCCCACGCCGATTGAGCCAAAGAAACGGCAGATTAGTCAACGTAAAGATGGTCTGATTGTGCCACTTCGGATCTTTGGTCGATACCACAGAAGCCGCGTGGTTTTCAAAATTGCCCAGCTTGCGCGTATCCGCACCAATCGCGTTGAGCATCTTGATCCCATCACCGGTCGCCTTGCGCTCACCCATGCTATAAAGGTTCGAGGGATCGATCGCGAGGTTTGCATTGACCATCTTTTTACTGCCAATATAACCACCATCTGCGACAATCACGGCCTGGCAGCTGATGGTCCCAGTGCCATTTTTGCCATCGATTTTCACAGCGGACACGTGGCCGTCCGTTGCCGTAATCTCGGTCGCATAGGTCTCCAGCAGCAACTGGCCGCCCTTGTCCTTGAATCCTTGGGCCAGGCGATCGAACCCGGCGAACTTGTCGATGTACTGGTGGTAAACCTTGGGCCGGCCTTGGTGGACCTCTTGGGTATTATTGACCAGCTCGGTGCGCAGCCCGTGAGCCGCCAGCCAGTCGATCGTGTCGGCAGACTTGCTGAGAATGGCCTTCGTGATGGCTGGATCGGAACGGTAATGCGTATAATCCATCATTTCCGTGTAAGCTTCCTTCACGGTAAAGTCACTGCCGGCCTCTTTCTGTGCACGACTGCCAACCGCAAACAGGCCTTGGGCGCCGAACATGCCGGCACCGCCGTACTTATTGCCCTTCTCCAGTAACATGACGTGCTTTCCCGCGTCAGCCAGGGTGATTGCAGCGCCAAAACCAGCGGCACCTGCCCCAATGACAACGACATCTGTTGTATAGTCCATTTCAATGGAACCTCCTTCGCATTACCGGGTTATTGTAAGCGAAACCATTTAAAAATGCGAATACGGTTTCACAGGCAAATGAACCCTCATCAAAAAAAGAGCCTCATCTGAGGCTCTTTCTGGACTAATCTTCTCTTCACGATTCTCTTATTGCTGCCAGACTGCGCTCGGCCTGCCGAATCTTTTCGACAAATTTGTCTGCCTCACCTTTGAGAAAGACACTATTGTAGCTCTCAAAGTACTGCCCAAACTCCGCCTCGTCTACCGAATAACCCCGGTAATCATTGGCCAGTGTGATCAGCAGCGTTGGTTTACCGTCAATCGAGCGTATCGCTGATCCAAAGGCATTTACTAGCTCGCCTGGATAAGTCACGATCCGGAACCCCGGCATGTCGATTACCTCACTCGTGGTCTGAAAATGAGTATGGCCAAAGTACCTGATATGCCGATAGGTGCTCAGAAAACCAGCCAGTTCAGCGCGCCGATCTCCCGTAGCGTTGTCGTAATCGTCGTTGACCTTACGCCACAATGCGTCAGCCTGAGGCGCAGTGATGGGATCATAGTCGCTGCCAAACGGAACAATTTTGACCTGCATTTTTTCCAAAGAGACGCGTTTCTCACGATACGTCGCTAAGCTATCGACCAAGGCTTTGGCTTTAGTGTCGACTTCTGCGAAAGAACTTTCTTTGCGCGTGTAGCGCGTGCTGGTATCCCCGCAATCAGTCAACATAACCAGTGGCCTGATTCCATATACCGCCTGGTAATAATGGCGCACACCGCCAACAAGGTCAGCCGTGATCTGGGTATTTTTGGCATTCATAATGGTCGGATGCGAGCCCAACAGGAACAGGCTTGCCTGAAGCTTTTGATCTGCCGTCAGCACGACCAGCTGCACGATATCTGGGTTATAAGGAAGATCCTGCCGATTCCTGTTGGCATAAATACCTGCCGGCACCTTTGAGACACGCAGCGCCAGCTCCCCTGGGCGAGGATCTGCGGCCGCCCGCTCTGCCGCCTTGACTGCTGCTGCGGTCACCTTAGCCCAATAGCCTTCATCAATGTGGGGACTGTCTAATAGAAGATCTGTGACGGTCGGGCCGGAATGCGTATGAATCGCTGAAATGATGACCTGCTCCGGAGCTAAGTCCATCTGCTCCTGCAGTGCGCGCTTGATCCGGTCAACGCGGTAACTCGGGACCGCCACCATATCTAACGCAATGAACAGCAATCTGGTTGACTGCGCCTCCAAGTACAGCGCAGAGACAGACAAGTCGTCATGAATTCCTGTGGCGAACCGACTCTCGTACCCTTCCATCTCACAGCCAACTTCTGGATTAATGATCTCGTAGTGCGAACCTGCCAGCATTGAGAATGCCTCCTTCATACAAGGACAGTCTAAGCTAACTGAGCAAAAATATCAACTTTAAATTTATACTTGATATTTATATCAGTGCTGATATACTGACGTTGTAAAGGGTTCCAAAAGATGCTAGGAGGCATGGTTATGAAAAGCATGAACCGCTTCTTTGAAAGATTCCAGTCGTTTATGGAAGCGAAAATTGTTCCAGTTGCCAACCGCATCTCAAATCAGCGGCACTTAGCTGCTCTTCGAGACGGTCTGACAAACTTGGTTCCATACACTATCGTTGGTGGTATCGCGTTGATGATCGCAAATCCACCAGTCAACACGCAACTCGTCAAGCCGACCAACTTCTTCAACGATTTTCTGCTGGCTTGGATGAATTGGGCGCACACGTATTACAACGTTCTTACCGTGCCGTTCAACCTGTCGATCGGTGTGATCTCACTTTATGTTGTCCTTGGGGTCTCATTCCAGTTGGCTCGTTCCTACAAGATGGCCGCTTTTCCAAACGCACTGGTTGCGCTGATGACCTTCTTGGCGGTTGTTGCAACACCGGCAACCGTGAAGGGCAAGCTCCAGATCGACACCACGTTGCTGGGTTCGAATTCTATGTTCGCTGCCATTATTATCGGACTTGCTGTTATTGAAGTGAACCGCTTCTTGATCAACCATAAAATCGCAATCAAGATGCCCGCTCAAGTGCCACAGGCCGTCGCGGCACCGTTCGAGGTACTGATTCCGTTGGTCGCAAACATCTTGCTGTTTGGGGCGATCAACGGCATCATGGGCCACTTTGGGACAAACATCGGGACTTTCGTCTTCGCGGTCTTCCAGCCACTGATGCACGCTGGGGCCACGCTGATCTCCATGATGATTCTCGTCGAAGTGGCGTTGATCTTCTGGTTCTTTGGGATTCACGGGGACAACATGATTTCCGCCGTCACCACCCCTATTTTCACCGCCGGTTTGGTTCAGAACCTGCAAGAATACGCGAACCACAAGCCGCTGACCAATATCTTCGTTGGTAACTTTACCTTCATCTTTGGTGAAGCCGCCGTCTACATTGCCATTTTGGTCAGCATGCTGGTCTTTGCTAAATCTGCCAAGTTGAAGTCCCTTTCTCGCTTGGCTTGGCCTGCTACTCTGTTTAACATCAATGAGCCTCAGGTGTTCGGTGTCCCGACTGTTATGAACCTGTTCACCTTCATTCCAAGTTTCATCTGCCTGCTCTTTGATATGCCAATTGCCTACTTCGCCACAACACTTGGCTTTATGAGCAAGACAGCGATGAGTGTTCCGTGGACCCTGCCAGCACCACTGTATGCCTTGATTTCGACGCTCGACTGGCACTCACTGGTGGTTTGGTTCGTCATCTTCGCACTCGACTTTGTGATTGTCGCACCATTCATGATTGCGTACGATCGCCAGTTGATCAAGGAAGATGAGGCCGCTACCGCCCAAGCTGCTAAGTAATTGACGCTTAAGCTGACCGCCCACAAGCCTTGCCGCTTGCGGGCGGTTTAATGCTAGAATGGGGCTATCATTGACGAAGGGTGATAGCGATGGATCTGGAAGAACGTATTGGTATTTATTACACAACACTGACAAAGACTGAAAAGAAGGTCTACCAGGCGGTCTTAGCCAATCCTAAGCCATCTCTGGAGATGTCGATTCAGGATGCGGCAAAAACTTACCGCGTGTCTGTCGCTTCAATTCAGCGCTTCGTCAAGAAAGTTGGGTACCAAGGCTACCCGGAATTCAAACTTGACGTGGCCAAGTTTATCAAAGAAGACGCCCAGACGCCCGTTTCAGAAACCCGGCTTCAGCGCGTCATGCGCGGGTACGTTCAGACCTTCCAGACCCTGGCGACGCTTGACCTTGAGCCGCAATTGACCGCACTGGCAAAAGCGATGCATGCCCACCAAAGCATCAAGGCCATTGGGATCGGCAACACTGGACTGTCGGCGGAGCAGCTGGCCTACTCCATGTATTCCGAGGAGCGCTTTATTGAGCCGGTCACCGACCGGATCCGCGTAGACTATCTGAGCCAGGCGGTAACCGATCAGGACCTGTTGATCATCTTTTCCGTAACAGGTTCCACCGCCTCGTATCAGACTCTTCTGACCGCTGCCAAGCGCAAGCACGCTGCGAGCTTCCTGATCACAATGAATCAAGAAACCCCGCTTCTGCGCCTAGCAGATGAACACATCATCCTGCCCTCAACACACATCAACGATGCCAACAACACCCCGTACCAAGTCGATAACCGCACCATTCTTTACGGGTTCTCAGAGGTCATTTCGTATTACTACGCCACCAGCAAGTCACCCAAACTAAATAGTGCAAAAGCATAGTTAGACGGTGAACACGTGATGCTCAGCCGCTTACTGAGCATCACATGTTCACCGTTGATAGTCCCCTTAGGGCTGTTGGATATCCGTAACTATCCGGCAGTCCTTTTTGGTATGGAAGATTGAAATTTCCAACTTGTTCGAGCAGCTAATGCGCCCCCAGATCCTATCCGCAATGTTTCCCGTGAAACAATAAAAAGGAATCACTGCCGAATTAATTTCAGTGGTGATTCCGATGCCTTTGGTGTAACCATATCGACTAACCGCTACCGGATCAACGCCCCAGTGCCGCCGCCATGGCTGACAAACGCTTCAACCTGCTCAGCGGTTGCCAGCGGACTGTCGCCAATCTGAGCATGGGCCAGTGCGGTGCTGGCAATCGCAAACGCCAGCACCTTATCGACTGCCCACCCAGCATTTAGCCCGTGGATGATGCCGGCCGCATAAGCATCCCCGCCGCCGATGCGGTCGAGAATGGTGAGCTCCTGCTCTGCTGACCAAGTCAGCCCGGCCGGTGTGCACAGGAACCCCCGGATGTAGGTCCGGCCGTCGCGCACACTGCGCTCGGTGCCAGCAAAGGCCTGCAGCTCGTGGTCCCGAACGAACTGACTGAACAGCGTCTCATCATTCTGCTGACGGTCGTAGCCCATCAAATCGGTCAGGTCACGCCGGCTGCCGAAGACCACAGTGCTTGGCTTGAGGATACGCTCATAGTAGGCCTTCATCTGCTCATGCGTGTTCGCAGCGTTCAGCGCGACGCGGTAATTGAAGTCAAAATACACAGGCACGTGGCCCGCCGCGGCTGCATCCGCGAGGGCAAATGCCGCCTCACGTGTGCCTTCACTTAGACTCAGCGAAATGCCGCAGATATGCAGCGCATCCAGCCCGGTTAACACTCCGGCAAAATCATAATCGGCCGTGGTACTGGTCCCAAACGCGCTGGCGAGGCGATTCAGATAAGTCACCTGCTCGGCACGATTGCCAAAGCCCAGCTCCACGAAAAAGCTGCCGATGTGATCGCCGCGCCGAACGATGAAGCGATCGCTCATCCCCAAACGGCGCAGCCCTGCAGCGGCGGCGTCCCCGACTCGGTTGGCCGGCAGCGCCGACACCAGCACCGTCTCGTGTCCGAAGTGCGCCAAGCTGGCCAAAATGTTGACCCCGGTGCCCGTGAAGCTCAGCTGGACCTGGTCAGCCTGCTCCAGGAGCAACTGGTCGGGCACAGTTAGGCGCATCATCACCTCGCCAAATGCCGCAATTTTCATCGCAAATCCCTCCCCAAAGTGACGACGAACGGTTTAGGCATTCGCCAGGACTTTTTTGACGATTTCGTACAGCTTGGCGACGTCTTCCGGCCGCGTATCGCCGGTCGCTTTGTCGATGATCGAGCTGTAAACATGCGGAATGATGCGGCGCACGCCAGCGGCCACGGCAATCTGCAGAATCTCCTCGAAGTTGTCGAGCGAGATGCCACCGGTCGGTTCCAGGTCAAAATCATTATCAGCGCAGGCCTCAGCGACGGCGCGGAACTCGGCCTCGTGGGCCAAGCCCTTCATTGGAAAATACTTGATTGAAGTGCCACCCATGTCCTTCAGCAACGCGATGGCAGTTGCCACTGGGACTTCGGCGGCCGCCTGCTGACTGCTCAGCGGGCCGGTAGCGATGTTGACGGTGCCCACGTGACCCGTCGGGGAGACCAGGCCATTGATCACAGTGTCGCCTTGTCCGAGCGCGGTGCGACTGGCCCCCACGCCGGTGAACACCTGGTTGACATGCTGCGGCTGAATCGCCGCGGCCACCCGGGTCACCATGCTGCTTTGATTCGGGTCGCCAGCGCCGAGGTCAACGGAGACGGCGTTATCGATCGCCTGCTGGTACGGCTTCATGTCGGCGATCGCGGCCTCGTCCGTTGGGTAATTTTTAGTCAACACGCCCAGCACGACGTGACCCTCAGCGGCCTTGTAGCAGGCCTCAGCATTTTCCACCGAGTTAGCCAGTACGTTCAGCGCCACCCGGTCCTGATAGTAATTTGGTTTCAATCCAGCCATTAGTTTTCCTCCATGATTTGGCGTAGCCGCGCAACAATCTGCGCCATCTCGCCTTCGTCGACTGCACGGATGTCGAATTCAATGATGCCTTCGTTGGCCCGGTACTCCCGCGTGTAGATCGCGGGGTTGCCACTCTTTAAAGCCGCCGTCACCGCCTTGGCGTCCAGCGGCGCATCAGCGGCCACCTTCACGCTCGCGCGATATATCTCGCGGCCCGCACCATCCTGGGCCTGAGTCGCGGTCAGCCCGGGCACCTCGTTCAGCGCCGTTAAAAATGGCGCCAGGCGGGCCTTCATGTGTTCACCGTCCTCGGGGCCGTCCTGCAGGTACTGCTCGATTGCGGCGGTCAGCCCCAGGATGTTGTCCTTGCCAATTTTCATTGCCCGGCCGATGCCATGCGTCTGCATTTCGATCCAGTCGATGTACGGCTGCTTGCCAAACACCAGCCCAGAAGCCGGTCCTTCAATCGCCTTGGCACCAGAGAACACGACGATATCGACACCGAGCTGCACGTACTTGCGCAGGTCCTCTTCCGCCGCGGCATCAAGGATCAGCGGCAGCCCGTGCTTATGCGCTACGGTCAGCGCGTCTTCAATCGACAGCATGCTTTTCTGCACGGTGTGGTGGCTCTTCACATACAACACGGCGACGGTTTGGTCAGTGATCATCATGTCAACATGATCCGGCGTGCACATATTGGCGTACCCGGCCTCAACAACTTGCCCGACGCCAAGCTCGATCATGACCTCTTCAGGCGCGCCATAATCGACGTTGTGGCCCTTGGGCATCACGATTTCCCGCTTATTGAACCGCGGGGCGTTCGGGTGGTAAACATGATATTCGCTGCCCTGCCCGATCACGGCCGCGGTCGCCAGCGCCAGCCCGGCAGACGCCGAGTTGATCACCAGCGCGCCTTCCGCTCCCAGGAGTTTGGCGATGTGCTGGCCAGTTTTTTCGGTGAGAGCCGCCATTTCAAAAAAGTTCTGGCCGCCGACCTTCTGCGCCGCCAGCACCGTATTCGAAACTTTTGACACGCCCAGGATCGTCATCTTGCCGCTGGCGTTGATCACGTGCTTGAGTGAGTACCGCTGGTATACATCATCAGTCATGGTTGGCCTCCAATTCGTAGACGCTGCCGCCAACGATTGCATGCGTCGGCACGATCAGCGTGTCGCCGATGCGGTCGTTGTGGTTGGAATCCGTCAGCGTCGTTGTGCCCTTTTTCACTTCAAAAACCGTCACGTCGGCGTCGTAGCCGGGCGCCAAGTGGCCCTTGCTGCGCAGGTTGAAGTTAGCGGCCGGGGCGCTGGTGACCATCGGCACGACCTCGTTCAGTGAATACCCGAGCAGCAGCATTTTCTCCATTGTCGTCGCCATGTCGACCACCGGCCCGTTGGTGCGGTTCGTGTGGTAAATGTCAGTGCTCAAGGAGAACGGGTGCATGCCGGCTGCCTTGGCGACTTCCATGGTGTGGAAGTTGAAGCTGTCCGTGCCGTGGCCGACGTCAAAAATCACGCCACGGTTGTATGCCTGCCAGACAAAATTCTCGATGTTGCCCTGCGCATCCAGCATGCCATTTGGCTTGCCGTTATACGCGTGTGTCAGAATGTCGCCAGGTTCCATGAGCGCCAAGACATCGCTCAATTCCGGCGGATTCGCGCCGACGTGCGTCATCAGCGGCAGGCCGCCCAGTTCCTTCTGGATCCGCTTGCCGGCGATCAGCGGCTTGACGTCGTTGTCGATGACCACCGAGTGGCTCTCGCGCACCTTCATGCCCACGATAAAATCCGAGTACTTGGCCACGGCGTCAAACACCAGCTGGTCCTGGATCGTACTCATGTCGCCGAGCTCGTCCTGCGCCAAGATGCCGGTCTTGGAGACATTGATCATCGCGTACACGTTGGTTTTCTTAGTCTGCGCGATCGCCCGAAAGTCGCCGATGTTGTCGGCGCCGGTCGAGCCCGCGTCGATCACCGTGGTAACGCCGGTTTTGTACCCATCCTCGTCTGGATCGTCGTAGTACAGCGTCAGCTTGGGATAGCAGTGCGTGTGATCGTCGATCCAGCCGGCGGACACATAGTCGCCGTGCACATCAAGCGTGCGTGCCGCTTGAATGCCGTCCAGGTGGGCGCCAACCCCAGTGATCTTGCCGCCGTTGATTGCCAGCTCAATCGGCTCGCCGGCCGCCGTGCGCCCATTTTTGATGTAAAGCTCTGTCATGCCTCATGCCCCTCTTCAAATTGAAATTTGGTCCATGGCTTGATGAAATCCAGCAGCATCAGCTCCGCCGGGGCAATCGCGCCCACCTTGTTCTTGCGCGGATCGCGGTGCGGCGTCAGGACGACCTGCAGCTCATTTTTGTACTTGCCAAAGTCGTCGTTGCCGACCACCACATCCCCGCGTTGGAACTCACCGGTGTTGTCGTGGGCCGGGTTGGCCCGGTCCGCGTACTGCTTGCGCACCTCGGTGGAGCAGATCATGCGGTCCGTGATATCACCGCGGCGAAAATGCTGATTGGCCAGCACGATTTCACGCTCCACGGCGCTGGCACTTGGCAGCATCGTGAGCTGAAAATGTGTCTGGTACCGGTCCAGCTGGCCCAGTGCGGTCAGCTCTTCCTGGCTGGCATACGCATTACCGATGATCACATCATCGATCAGGCCGGTGGCAAACAGGTGCTTAGCCTGCACCACCAGTGGCAGGTGGCGGTGTGCTTCCAGCGTCGGCAGGCCGTCGTTGACACTCCAGGGGCCCAGTGTGCCGCTTTGAGAAGTGATGAACGCCGCCGTGCGCACGCCTTGACGCTTGAAGCGGCTGGTCGCGCTGGCGAAAAAGTCATACGGCAGCCCAGTGCCCTCCTGTGGGTAAAAATTGTGGCAGCCGTACAAAAACGGCACGTTCGCCTGGTAGCTCAAGATGTTATCAAGGTAGGCGACATCGTTGCTCATGTTGAGCTCGATGGCCAGGTGCTGCGGATTGTAGGTCAGCATGGCTTCCTTTTTGCCGTCAAAGCCCTGGTCCAGCCGAATGCCATCCGCGCCCAGCAAGGCGAAGTAGCTCAGGTCATCGTAGGAAATGCCCAACGCTTCGAAAATATTCGGCGCCACATCAAGAATGACTTCAAACCCCAGCTGCTTGGCCTCACCGATCAGCGCCTGATACTTGTGCGTCACCTGGTCCTTGCCCTCGCTGACCTCCAACATACTCATGAAGATCCGCGAGAACCCGGCCTTCGCGGCGCGCTGCAGATAGTCCTGATTAGCGGCAAAGTCGCTGTGATCTGGGTAAAGTGAAATACCGATTCTGCGTGGATTCAAACCTTCTGCCCCTTTTCCATTTTTTCAAACACGTCGCGATACTTGCCGGCGATGACCGAAGCGCCGAACACCGTGACCATGACCGGCAGCTCCCATCCCAGGTGGGCCAGCGTGCTGACAACGATGCTCAAGGCAATCAGGCCCATCTGCTGCAACGTCGTCCCGCTCGCGTTTTGCCGCCGAAGGAAGGCCGGAAACCATTTTTTCGTGACGATGATTTGGCAAACGATAAAGTACAGTCCGAACAACACCATGTAACTCATGAACATGCCTCCTTTGACTCACGCGCAGCGCGGCGACTAATCAGTGACCTTGGTTTTCGCGTCTGCGGCTTCTTTTTCCAGTTGCTGCTTTTCAAAAACCTTGAAGAACGGGTAGTAAACAATCAGGTAAATGAAGAAGTTGATCACTGATAGAACCAGTGCGGTCCAGCTCCAGTTCGTACTCATCATCGCGGCGATCGGCGCCGGAATGGTGAACGGCAGACGCGCCATCATCATTGGCACGATATGCGTCACCGTCGCGACATACGCCAATGTGCCCGTGATCAGCGGCGCAACGATGAACGGAATCCCCAAAAGCGGGTTCAGCACGATTGGCGCACCGAAAATAATTGGCTCGTTAATGTTGAACAGCCCCGGCAGGAACGACAGCTTTCCGAGGTCCTTCAGGTACTTGCTCTTGGAGAACATGAACAGCACCACCAGCGCCAATGTACCGCCTGAACCACCGATCCACACGAACCACTGCAGGAACTGCTCGGTGAAAATCGTTGGCAGATGCGTTGCCGCGGCGCCGGCGTGGAACTGGGACATATTCTCCGCGATACTCATTTCCCAGAACGGCCGGATGACCGGATCCATGATGGCCGCCCCGTGGATCCCGAGGACCCAAAAGCCGCAAATCAGGAAAATCGTGGTCAACCCGCCGAGCAGACTGTTTCCAGCCAGGAAGCCTTTGAGCGGCATGAGGATCATGGACAAGAAGGTGGAGATGTTAAACCCCAGCAAATCACGCACCACCCAGAAGAAAATCAGGATGATCGCGGCCGGGATCAGCGCGACGAAGGAATTAGAGACTTCCGGCGGCACCCCATCCGGCATTTTGATCGTGATGTTGCGCTCTTTTAACCAGCGGAAGATCTCGACCGAAACCAGCGCAGTGACGATCGCCGCGAACAGTGATGATGCGCTGAGGTTGGCGATGTTGAGATACCGCCCAGCGTCAATCACACCTTTAACGTTCTCATTGACCTTGGTGGGCTGCACCGTCGCCACCAGAAACGCCATGGTCGCGAGAATCCCACTCGTGAGCTGGTCCATTTTATAACTAGAAGCTAAGGCCGACGCGATGCCGAATGTGGCATACAATGACAAGATCCCGACGGTGAACCGAAATGGAATATCGAGCATCGCAGAATACGGAGCGAGAAAGTTCGCGACCGCCGTAATCGGCATGTTTTCCAGAATCGTGAAGAAAGAACCGACAATCGTCAGCGGCAAGGTCGCGATGATTCCTTTGCGGATCGCGGTCATGTGCCGTTGCTGACCGAATTTATTGGCTACCGGCAGCACTTTGGCATCCAAGAAGTTTACGAAGCTATCCATGTTTTTCATCCCTTTCTGGAAACGCCATAACATTATAATCTTTGGCTGTAAACGCTTTTCCGGTTAAAAAAGGGCACTCTCATCAATCTCATTGCATCGTCTCAGTCACCGTTAATCCAGCGTTCCTCGCCAATGGACCACAGCTAAATTTACCGGATAAACAAAAACTGACCAAAGGCTTGCGCCCGGTCAGCCGGCATAAATTATAATGTTTTTAGACCTCGTACTCGATCGTGTAAGGGTGGACCGCCGTGTTATAAATCGCCAGCGAATCCTCAACCAGCTCACCGACCTCGTTGTATCCGAGCCGCACCCGCTTCATGGCAGTGGGCTCTTCAAGCTTCAGGATGTCGCAGACGGTCGCCGCGGGCTTGGTCAGCGTAAAGGAGTCCTCAAACCGCGAGACCGTCACGCCCGCCAGCTTTAGCACCTGGTACATCGAGTGCTGTTCGAGAAATTGCGCCGAAATTTTGGCCATGGGCACCCGGAGAAAATGAGTGAAGTAGATAAACGGTTGATCGTTCAACAGATAAACGCGGTCGACCCGGGTGATCTCCTCGTTGGCATCAGCAAACGTTGTCGGCACTTTGGTGAAGCTGCTTGAGGTGACACTCAGCACCTTCTTAGTCAGCTTCTTCCCTTCGCTATCTAGGATCGTTGAAAACGACTCGGCCTTGGAAAGTCGGTTGAAGGGCCGATTGCTAATCACAAACGTGCCCCTGCCGCTTTGCTTATTCAGATACCCTTCCTTGACCAGGATATCGACCGCATTTCGCACTGTGATCTTGCTGACCCCGTACTGCTCACCCAGCTCGTTTTCCGTAGGGATCATGGCGTGCAGCGGATAGGTATCATCAAAGATTTTGCGTTTTATATCATCCGCAATGTCACGGTACAAAATACCGGTTTTTTTCATAATTAAAATTCCTCGTCTTATTTATTGCTTTCACTATACCACAGGCAGTCCACATCATAGTCTTAAACATTATAATCTTTTACATGGAACTTGCCAATTCTAGTTAACATGCCAAATATATTTCTACCACGACCGTCTGGATTACGGTATATTGGCCTTGGCAAAACGTCACCATTTGCGACACTACCCGACTCAAAACATGTTGATAGGCCCCGCGCGAATCTGTTGTCAGGTAATTCTCACAGTATGAAAGGACTTGAACCGATGAGCATTCTAGTTGGCTTGATCAGCCTCCTGTGTGTGATTGCAATTTTCTATGGCATCATCATGGGCATCCGCCTGCGCCACCAGAAAAAGGCGAAGAAGCTGTTCGGCATCGCGACCGCTGGACTCGTGTTACTTTTATTCTCCGGTGCCGCTAGCCTGTACGGTATCAGAAGCGTCCACTCTGCCGACGTTGCGAGAATCGCCAATAAAGCCAAAATCGCGAAGAAGAAAAAACTGGCAAAGAAAGCGGCAGCGGTAAGTAGAAAGAAAGCCGCCGCCTCCAGCCTTAAAGCTGCGGAGGCGGCGTCAGCGTCGAGTCAAAAAGCTGTCGAAGCCGCCGCCAAAAAAGTCGCTGCGGATAAAGCCAAGGCTGAGGCTGCGGCCCAGGTCTCCTCGCCAGTCCAAGCTGCCGCCACTGCGAAAGCTCAGACGGCAAGCGCGTCAACTACTCGGACCACCGGATCCACAGGTAACGTGGGCAACGCGAATCATGGCTCACCCAGACAACCAACAACAACCGATCAGACCTCTGGTTCGCAGACGCAGGCCGCAGAGAATACCCATCCCCACTCATCGCCGACTGGTACTCATAGCATCACTACGGGTACCTATACCGATGAAAATGGGACCCATTACTATCGATCAGACGCCGACATAGAAAGTGACGGAAAGGGTGGTTTTGGCTCCGGTTATGGGACTGGCAGAGTTATATTTAGCGGCAACTAGCCTTTCTAAATCGGGAGCGCTGCAAAGAGCTCGTTGCAGTGATTATTCGCCAGTCAAAAAAACGGATGCCAAGTCGCCTTGGTGTCCGCTTCTTTGATTAACTTTAGACTTGATTTACTTCGCTCCGATCAGCTGCTCCTTAGCGTGTACCAGCTGAGTCAGCAGCGTGCAATACGGGGTGGCGATTCCGTACTTCTTACCCTTGCGCGCAACGGCGCCGTCGATGAAGTCTACTTCGGTGACGCGGTGGTGCTGCACGAGGTCCTGATGCATGGATGGATAGTGATCCGCGATGTCGGCGGTGAAGGTCGCCGCGACGTGGTTATATACCTCGGCCTGATCCAAGTCGACGCCTTCTTGCTTGGCGACTGCGGCGAACTCACCAATGATGGTGTGCAGCAGGTCAGGTGCTTCGCGGGTCTTGCCGAACTCACCGATATTGCAATCCAGCAGCGCACACAAGACGTTCAGCGTGCCGTTAACGCAGGCCTTGCGCCAGATGGAGTACTTCACATTGTCGCTGTACTTCGGGTTCAACCCGGCGCCTTTGAACACGTCGACAACCTGCAGCGCAAAGTCCTTGCCGGCAGGCTCGAAGTTCTGAAGTTCAACTTCGCCATCGCCGACCAGTACCACGTGGCCTGGACCAGTCATGCCGGCGGTCCACATGGTGATACCGAGAATCAGGTGATCTTTGGCGACAAACTTTTCCAGGACGTCTTCGTGACCAATGCCATTCAACAGGCACAGCACGTAAGTATCAGGATGAATCAGTGCCTTGACCTGCTCAAACATGCTTTCCAGCTGATTGGATTTCAGAAATACAACGATCAAATCCGCAGTAATGCCGCTTTGATCGATCTCAGACGGCGAATAAACTGGCATTTTAGCCGTTACCGGCTTGCCGTTGAACTCGGCCTGGATCCCGTCCTTGCGAATCGCATCGACATTTGCCTGCCAGCCGTCTACTAGCGTTACATCATTGCCGGCATTGTGCAACATAATGGCGAAGCGGCTGCCCATGCCACCGACGCCTAATACTGTAATTTTCAAAACTGCCATCTTCTTTCATTCTCAATTCTACGCCGATCAGAGACTCGCTTCAAAAGCGCCAGCCCCTGCCAGCAAAAAGAAGTACCCGAAAACACAGGTACTCCTCTTTGAAAAACTAGTCTGCAACCAGCTCAACTTCCACCAGCGCATTCGCCGGCAGAGCCGTCACCGCAAAAGTAGAGCGGGCGGGTTTACTGCTGGCATACTGCGCATAGATATCATTGAACGTTGTAAAGGTGCTCATGTCTGTCAGTAGGCAGGTTGTTTTGACCACATCATCAAATGACTTGCCGGCTGCCTTTAAAATGGCCGCCAGGTTGATCATGACTTGCTTTGCCTGCGCCGCGACATCATCCCCTGCCATTTTGCCGGTAGCCGGGTCCAACCCGATTTGGCCGGACACGTACAACGTGCCGTCGACCAGCTTAGCTTGTGAGTAAGGGCCGATTGGTTCCGGCGCCTGATCTGTGTAAATCGTCTTCACTGCCATGTCTTATTCCTCCTTCAACGCGTGAACCGCCTTGGCGAGCCGATTCAGCCCGTCCTCGATCTTGCTCTTTGGCGCGCCCAGATTGAACCGCAGGTAGTTGTGCCCACCATTGCCGTAGACACTACCGTCCATGATCGCAACTTTTTGCTGCGTGACCATCTCGTGCTGCAGCGTTGTCATGTCCAGTCCAAGCGGCGCGATATTGATCCAGCCAAGGTACGTGGCCGCCGGAATCTGGTAATCCAGGTTGAGTTCATCAGCCAAAAATTGCTTGGTATAAGCGAAATTCTGATCGATGTACGCACTGAGCTGGTCCAGCCAGTCCTCCTGATTGTTGTAGCATTCGATGGTTGCGAGCATCCCCAAGTACGGGACCGACGACAGCGCATTTTTCTGCTTCAAGCTGAACAGGAACTGCTCACGGTCAAGTGCGTCGGGCAGCAACGCGTATGAGCAGCCCAATGCGGGAATGTTGAACGCCTTGCTGGCGGAAGTCAGAACGGCTTTCGGGACACTCAACTCGTGGAAGTACTTCGCTAACGTGTTGACCTGGGTCCCCTTGCGCACCACGTCCATGTGGATCTCATCGCTGATGATCGCCACGTGGTAGGCGTCGCACAGCGCGACAATGCGCTGCATATCCTCATCAGACCAGGCCACCCCCAGTGGGTTGTGCGGGTTGCATAGCAAGAAGATCGCTGGGTGCTCTCGAGCAAACAACTGCTCAACCGTCTGCCAGTCCACTCCCGCATCGATATTGTATTGCACAAGGACCCGGTTATTGGCCGTCACCGTGTTGATAAACGCGTCATAGCAAGGACTGAAGGTCAGGACCTTTTGCCCTGGTTGACTGAATTGTTCCAGCAACTTGGCGAGACTGAAAATGACACTCGGACTGTACACGATACTAGCTGGGTCAATCACTGTGTCATAGCGCCGCTTGAACCAATTCGTGATGGCACCCTTGAACTCCGGATTGTTCCAGCGCGTGTAGCCGAACAGGCCGCGGCTTGCCGCCTTGGTCAGTACATCGCTGACGCCTTGTGGGGCCTTGAAGTCCATATCGGAAATCGTGAAAGGCAGCAGATTCGCTTCACCGAACCGATCCTTCACGTAATCCCACTGAGTCGAATAAGTCCCGTAACGATCGACCACTGTGTCGAAGTCGACTTTTCCCATTATTCTCCGCCTCCGTTAAAGCTCGATCATGTGCTCCGGTGAGTGTGTCATCAGTTCTGGCTCACCGTCATCATTGATCCAGACATCATCTTCGATCCGGCAGCCGCCGTGATCTTCAAGATAAATCCCAGGTTCAACCGTGTACGTCATGTGCTTCTGCAGTTTCTCAGTACTGTCACGGTTAAGCAGCGGATACTCGTGAACTGTCAGGCCCAACCCATGGCCGGTACCGTGAAGGAACTTATCGCCGAGCCCTTCTTTAGTGATATAGTCGCGCGCTGCCTTATCCAGGTCCTTGAGCGGCACACCCACGTGACTCGCGCGAATCGCGGTAAGTTGTGCTTCTTGTGTGACATCATAAATGTGCTTGAGTTCATCGTCGACATGACCCAACACAATGGTCCGGGTAATGTCTGAGAAGTAACGGTCCTTTTCAAACCCGAAATCGAGAATGATCATCTCATTATTCTCAATCACCTTGTTTGAGGCATGCCCATGTGGGAGCGCAGAGCGCTTGCCAGAAGCCACGATGGTCTCGAAAGCCCGGGCATCGGCACCATGATCCAACCCCCAGCTATCAATTTCATTAGCCACTTGCTTTTCGGTCATGCCCGGCTTGATATAGGTCAAAATGTGCTTGAATGCAGCATCTGCAATTGCCCCGGCGGCTTGAATCTTCGCCTTTTCGTCGGCACTCTTGATCATGCGCTGACTTTCGATCCAATCTTGAGTCGGCACCAGCTCAGCACCGTTTTCACCCGAGGTCAAAGCCAGATACTCAGTCACGTTCATTTCATCCGTTTCAATCCCTACCCGGTGGTAGCCATGGTCCGCCAGTAGCTGACGAATCGTACTTTCCATGCGCATCTGATTGTCGACGACTTCGAAGTCAGGTGATTGCGTCTTAAGCTGTTCAAAGTACCGGCCATCTGCGATTACATACTGCGCATCGGGAGCGATGAATACCTGGCCATAAGTCCCCGTAAAACCGGACAAGTAATAACGATTCGGCTTACTGTTAATCAGAAAACCATCAAGATTATGCTCTTTCATCTTGTTACGTAATGCTGTCAAACGTGCTGTTTGCACAATAACGCCTCCTGTTATTATTTCGCTGGTTTCGCAACAACCATCGTGCCCAGGGCCCAGTCGTGTAAGGCCAGATGTTTCTTATTCCAAAAAACTAACACCATGGAGATAATCGTAATCACCGTCCAGACTGCCGTGAAATAACCATCGACGTAAAACTTGGTTGCCAGGGTGATAAACACCTTGACGTAGGTCGACGTCGCCGTGGCCAAGCCCTCGATGCAGACAAGGAAAACAAATTGCCGCAGGATCAATAACCCCAAAGTCAACGGCTTACCATCACGCCGAACGATCTGAACATGATTTAGGTGCTTGCCCACAGTCTGCCCGGGATAGATACGCCAAGGCACGATAACGTAGTAGAAAAAGCCGAAGAGTAGGCAAAGCGCTGTTGTCGCAAGTGTCGCGCCATCGCTGATGCCAGCAGCGTGAAACATATACATACTGGTCATCGGTTTACTTTTACCGCTCAAAACTGCGTAGATAAGCACCGCTGGCAAGCCACTGACAATCCCACCAAGCACCCAATCTAAGACCCCGGACAAGACACGCGCATTCCCGTGGTCAGGAGCTAACACCGGTTCTGGGACCTGATTCGGCCCTGCGTTTGGCCGGTCTTTTCTTTTTCTCTTCGCCATCGTGATCTCTCCTTTAACAAATAAATCAGGCAGGTTGCCCTTGCCTGATCTATGTCAATCCGTGTTAGAAATCAAGGTGCAGGTCATCAAGCAAGGATTCATCTTCATCAGAGATAACATCCTTCTTCTCTGCCCGATGCTTCTCGTTCTCCAACTCTTCTCGCTCTGCCATTTTGCAGAATGGGTACCAAATTAGGATCGAGAACAGCATCTGTGCACCATTGACGATCAAGCCCCGCCAGTCGAATGTGGCTAGATAGCCTTCTAGGAAGACCCCCACATACGGCGGCGTGAAGACCGACATTTTCAGCCAGCCAAAGTGCATTGCCCAAGCCCCAAAGGAAGCAGTGATTGGGCCGATGATCGCGAACGGAATGAAGAACATTGGGTTCAGGACAACCGGTGCCCCGAAGAGAATTGGCTCGTTGATCCCAAACAGTGCTGGAATCAAGGCAATCCGACCAATCTTCTTCTGTGCCACAGCCTTAGAGAACATGAACCAGAATACCAACCCGAAGGTGATCCCAGTCCCGGTGAAGTTACCAAATGCAGAGTCTTCGCCTGGGGTGAAGAAGTGAGTCAGGGCCAGGCCGTTCTTCGCGTTAGCAATATTCTCGGCCAGGAACTGCGTGGAAATTGGCGCAGTGATTGGCGAGAGAACAGCTGGGTGAATCCCGAAGAAGAACAGCAGCGCCTGCAGGAACTTCAGGAAGGTGTAGGCGAATGGGTTGTCCATTGAACCAACCAGCGGTGCCAGGATGTTGGTGAAGATCATCGGTGGCAGTGTGTGCAGCCAGTTGACGCAGATGACCCGAATGATAACGAAGGCACCAACCGTAATGACAGAAATCGGAATCATTTCAAATGACTTAGAAACAAAATCTGGAACGGTGTCTGGCATCTTGATGGTAAAGTTACGCTTTTTGCACCAGCCAAAGATTTCAATGGCGAGGATACTGCCAAACATGGAAACGAACAGGCCTTTTGTGCCAAAGTAGGTCACATCAACGGCACCCTCTTTGGTGAAGTCAACGGCCAAAATCAGGAAGCTCATGACGGCCATTGAAATACAGCCAGGCACATCGAGCTTTTTTGAAACCGCCAAGTGATAAGCAATAATCGCCGACACGTACAAGGCCATCATGCCCATCCCAACCGTCGAAGGAATCGTGATCACCGAACCATACTTGATGATCCACTCCGAAAGGAAGTTATTCTTACCGATCATGTTAGGAATCGCATCAGGAATCAACGCGAAACTACCAATAATCAGCAGCGGCGTCATCGCGACCATGGCCTTCTTGATTGCACTCAGATAGATATTGCGATCCATCCAATTGGCAACGGGGGTAAAGTACTTGTTCATGAAGGCTTCGAATTTATCGAACATCAATTACTCCCCCCTTCTTGTTCCTTCTGGTTCTTAAGTTCTTGTTTGCGCTGTGCGATCAAAGCCTCCTTTACTACTGTGGCTCCGTCCATTGCGCCATATGTCTCTTTAGGAATAACGACATACGGGATATTACGTGGCTTGGTGACAGACTCAACAAAATCCTTCTTGTAGGAAATTTGTGGGGCGAGCAAGACAACGTCTGTCCCTTCGATTTCTGCGGGCAGTTGTTCTGCAGGGATCGCCTTAAGTTCAAAGGTACTTTCGTCAAGCGCTTTGCTATCCTTGATGACTTTCTTCATGCTGTCCATCATCATGGTCGTTGACAAACCGGCAACGCAGGCTAAAACGATCTTCATTTCGATTGCTCCTCTCTATCTCTTTCTTGGAAAATCTTGATTAGTTCTTCAATCAAATCCCGCGACAGTTGAGCTGTCATGTAATGATCCTGAGCGTGCACCATCAGCAGCGTGATCTTGTTTGCATCACTCCCTTCACTGAGTTCTTTTTGAATCATCTTCGTCTGAATGTTGTGTGCTTCAACATCCAAGTCATCGGCTTCTTTTAACAGCTTGTGGGCCTCATCGTAATTGTGGCTGCGCACCTGCTGCAGTGCCTCAAATGCTTTAGATCGGCTTTCGCCTGACGACGAGATCAGGCCCATAATGTCTTTTTCTGATTCATCCATCTTCATTACCCCTTATCAAAAATTGTAGATTTCAGTTACCGCTGCTCGATCGACCTTATGCGCCAACTCCTGAACCAGCTTGCTCATGGTCTCTAAGTCCCTCTTGGACGCCAGGGAATATGGATTGTGGCAGTACCGCAGCGGCAGACCCAGAACGGCGGAAGCGGTCCCATTATTTTCCAAGTGAGCAGTGCCGGCATCAGTCCCGCCGCCTTTGAACATGTCCTTCTGATAAGGAAGCCCCGCGTTATCAGCCACTTGCCGAAGAAGCCGAATCAGCTTAGGGTTTGGCACCATCGTCTTGTCGTAAAATTCAAACATTGGCCCCTGACCGATCTTACGAGTGTTCATGAAACCACGGTCCAACTCTGGGTTCTTGGCGACATCGATGGCAAAGAACAGGTCCGGATCAACGATGTGCGAGGTGAGGCGCCCGCCGCGGGTGCCAACCTCTTCGCTGCCCGTGAAAGCTGCAACCACATTGACGGGCAAGTCCTCGTCCTTGAGAGCCTGCATGGCCCGAATCAGTGAGAAGCAGCCAGAGCGATCATCCATCGCCTTGCCAGCTACCACGCCTTCAGGAGTCAGCTCGCGATAGTCCGACGCGAAGACCACCATATCTCCAACGTCGAGGCCAGAGGCGAGAAATTCTTCCTTGGAGTTAAAACCGAAATCTACATAAGTTTGGGTAATGTTACCAGCAGCGTCTTGAGTCGAGTTGAGAACGCCTTCGATTTTCTTACCGCTGGCTGTGGTTGCCCGCACGATCTCACTGTGCTTGGCGCGATCTTCCACGCCGCCCAGCGCCTGCAGGTACGCCATGCCGATATCGGAGATGTAGCGGATCATGAAGCCAACCTCATCCATATGGGCGGCAAACATCAATGTCGGCGCATCTTTTTCCTTGCTCGGCTTGGTCACCATCAAACTGCCGATTCCATCGAATGTAAATGTATCTCGATAATCGGCCGGTTCTTCCTTGATAATTGCCCGCACGGCTTGCTCGTTAGAGGCAACCCCGTCGGCATTCGAGAGCTTTTCCAACAATTTAAAATCCATGATTAATCTTCCAGTCCCTTCAGAGTGGCGACCAACGTGGAAAGCGTTGGGTCGTTGTAGACTTGACTAATTCTTGGTTCGCTTTGCATCAGTTGAAAGATGCTATTCGAGATGCTGCTGTAATACTGAAAATCTTGTTTAGCTAGACAGACCATAAAGACTAAGCAAACAATCTTGCCCTGCTCCCTCACCTCTGGCTTAACGATGCTCACAGCAATCGCACTCGCCTTGCCTTTCATCTCAATCGGGTGCGGCATGGCGATACCATTGTTATAAACAGTGCTCATGTACGCTTCTCGCTTGAGCACATTCTGCTCGAAGTCTGAATCGCCAAAACCAGTTGCGCTCATTTCACGTGCCATAGCCTGAATTAACTTCTGGTAGCTATCGATTGACTGCACGTGAAACAGCTGGGGTTTGATCAAATCGAGATAATCATTGGCCACATCGATTCGCGTCGGCTCACCGCTCGGCACTCGATCGATGAATAGGGCGCGTTTGATGTTATCAATATCACGATTTGTCAGCAGTTCTTTGATGTATAGCGTTGGCACTTTCGGTTCGCGCTTTAACGGTACAACGGAAAATATCAGGTCAGGCTTGAACGCTTCTAGGTCTGCCTCTTCCCAGAAAGAGAATGACTTAACCGTAGACTGTGGAAAAATGCCGACGATTTGTGTTCTGATCAGATTAGAGACCCCACCACCAGTCGTGCAAATCACCGCCACTCGACGATACTGGCGGGCTTGACGATTTTGCTCAGTTGCCAGGTGATTCAGAAAGTGGATTGCAATGAAGCCCAGCTCATCGTTTGAGACCTGCACCTGGAATTGACTTTCCAGAAACTGTGAAAACTTAAGCACCAGGTCAAAAACCATTGGGTAGCGAATGCACAGTTCAAGAAGCAGCGGGTTTTTGTAGGTGATTTTCTTATCAAGACGTTCCAGCAGGAAGGTCAGATGCGTGGTCAACCCTTCAATGAACGCATCATCCTGTGCGTACCGAGTATGATTCTTTGCGTCGGCGGCGGTGAAGAAAGTCCTTAAGCTATCTTTGATGAAAGTCTGATTGACTCCGGTGCGCGGCGCCTCTTGCCGCTGTAGTGACTGCTCGACCAACGACTGAAACTCATCCACAACGTCTTCGTCAATGTCGATTTGGAAATGCCCAATCACCTCCTTAAGGACCTGATTCATGCAACTATTAATTGCGTCATGTTGCTCAACCGCCACGCTTTTCCGTTGCATGCTAGGATGCAATGTCGCGTATACAACTAACACCCTGAGCCAATCCATCAGTACTTGGAATTCGTAGTAGCCAATACGCAGTTGGTTCTCGCGGATGCAATCCTCAGCAATCCGCTCGTATTCGTCAAACGTCCCGACCCTCTCATCCACTATTGTCACGATGTAGTTGTCACCTTTGAGGTAAAGCTCCAACATAAGCTGACGGATGGCCCGGCTGGTGCCGACGAGACGGATCCCATAATGGCTTTTGCGCTCTAGGCGAAGTCCGAACGATTCAACAAAGTTATCAACGGTGTTCAGTTTGGTGTAAAGAAGCGTGCCGCTTATTCCCATCTCCTCGGCTAAATCACCCACCGCAGTATACGGCTGGTCACTAGTCAGTACGTGCCCGAGAATGTCGACGACCAACTCTTCTTCATTGAGTACCGCATCGTCAGAGGACAATGCCTTCAAAAATGCGTTCAAGAGGTCTTTGTCCATCACCTCCAGTGCATACCCCTTGCCATAGGCGTTGCGTAATTGATAACCGTGGTCATGACCCGCTCTTTTGATGAAGGCCAGCTCATTTTGGACCGTACGCTTTGATACCTTAAGATCATCCATAAAATAATTGAGGGACAGGTACGTATCTGCTTGAGCTAATGCTTTTAGAATTAGATATGTCCGCATCTGCTGTCGACTCCTTTATTTATTTCTATGGTAAACAACAATTACTAATATTAACAGAAAACTCTTTGCATTAAAAAGTGCAGCGTATACAATGAATCACACAGTTGGTTTATAGAAGACTTATCAGCTGATTGACTTATACTAATTATCGACTGAGATTGCTAATAATAACATTACATGTTAGTCTTTGATACGTTTAACTTGCGCCCCCTCAAAAGATTTCCCTGTAACCATACAAAAATCACCCGAACGAGCGCGCAAATTGCGTGGCCGTTCGGGTGATTAGGTAACGATTCGTATGAACTAACTAGTTCTGATTCTCTTTCAAAATGGCTTCCGTCTTCTTCTGCAAGGCATCAAACGCATCCTTGCCGGAAGTCCCCTTGGAGATGGTGCTGTCGACGGTATCCATCAGGTCGTTACGGTAGTCACCGTAGCCGGCGAAGACGGTCGAAGCAAAGGCGGTGTCGGAGGCATCGACGGCCGCCTTAAAGGTCGGATTGGCCTTCAGGTAGTCCCGGTAGGTCGCGGACTGTGTGGCGCTCTTGGTGATCGGCACGTAGCCGGACTTCTTAGCCCAGTATGCCGCGTTCTGCTTTTTCAGCAGAAACTTCTGGAAGGCCCAGGCGCCTTGCTGCTGGGCCTTGCTTGCACCCTTGAACAGCACGTTGTCGTTCCCGTTGAGTGGCTCGGCGACAGAATCGTTGGCGAAGCTCGGCACGGTCGCGGTGCCCCACTGCATGCCCTTCGGCGCCTGCACGGAGCCGATGGAGCTGGAGCTGCCGATGCCGAACACGGCCTTTTGCTGGCTGAAGGCAACGGTGAAGTAGTAATCAGTGCCCGCCGTCTTGACGTACCCGGCCTTGCGCAGGCTGAGGATCTTGTCGACCGCGGCCAGTGTGGTCGGCGCGTTCAGGTTGGCCTTGCCGTCCGCCGTGATCAGCTTGTGGCCGGCCTGCATCGCCATGCCTTCAAGCTGCACGTCGTAAGACTGGTCCATCGCCAGCGTGGCGAGGCCCTCTTTCTTGAGGGCCGGACCCATTTTTTCAATGTCATCCCAGGTCTTCGGCATGGCCAGGTTGTACTTCTTCATCAGGGTCTCGTTGTAAAACAGGACCTGCGTGGATTCGGAGTACGGCAGGCCGTAATACTTGCCCTTATACTCGCCGGCCTTCAGGAAGCTCGGGTAAATGTCGCTGAGCTGCGCTGCGGACAGCTTGTTGCTGCCGTGAAGCATCTGCGAATCCCACGGGATCAGGAAGTCGTTCTTGACGTAATCGCCAATGTTGGTGGTCGGCGCCTGCGCCATGACTGGCAGGGTCTTGCTCTTGGCCGCCGCCATCAGCTTTTGCTGCAGGGCGTCATAGCTGCCCTGGCTGGTCGCAACGACCTTGTACTTGCTTTGACTCTTGTTAAAAGCATCAATGGTCTTCTGCTGGGCCTTGTTCCAGGCCCCGGTCATGCGGTGCCAATACGTGATCTTCACCGGCTCCGACTTGGACTGACTGCCGCTGTTGCCGCAGCCCACCAAGCCAACTGTCAAAAGTGCGCCAAATGCTAACGCGAGCACACGGCTCATGCGTTTAGTCATGTTAAACTCCTCCAAATATGAAATAATATGGTGTCTTGTCATTAGACATTATGCAGACTTTTGCCCGAAATTGAAAGGGATATGCTCTCATTCGTGAAATTTTTTCCAAACATTGACCCTTTTGCGCTCGGGTCCGAGCTGAAAACTGGTCAGGAACAGTCAGGTTAATTACTGAAAGCGTCACCATTTCGGGTCACTCGCCGCGACCACGTATGGGCACGCTGTAAAAATAACATATTGGCTGCCAGCACGCAGGTCAGTTTTCGATAATGCCGGCGCGAGATAATGGGCGTATGCTAGCGGAAAAAGGAGGCGCCACATGCCAGAAACTTACGGCTACATCAAAGCAGTTCGCGCGAAGGTCGGCCACATGCCGCTGATCCTCAACTGCGCAGCCGGCATCCTGCTGAATGAGCAACGCGAGGTCCTGCTCAACCACCGCACCGACAATGGGACCTGGAGCCTGCCGGGTGGCTACATGGAATACGGCGAGACGTACGCGCAAACGCTGATCCGCGAATACAAGGAAGACAGCGGCCTGGACGTCGCCATCGTGCGCCAGCTTCACTGCTTCGACCAGGGCGAAACGATTTATTCCAACGGCGATGTTTGCCAAACCATCGCCATGCTGTACGAGGTCAGGCAGATTGGCGGCAGCTTTGAAGAGGCCGACCCGAACGAAACCACGGAAATGAAGTATTGGCCGCTGGACGGCCTGCCGCCGCTGCTCAACCAGCAAAACGCGGACATGATCGCTTACGCCGCCAAGCACTGCTAAGCGTACACGCAAACGCACCGCCCGAATTTTTTCGAGCGGTGCGTTTGTGTTTCACTGCGCCATGTTGCGCCGTGAATTAGGCTAAATAAGACTGGTTGGTCATCGTGACCAGATTTTGCAAAAGAAAACCGTCAATCATTCTTTCGCATTCCGTCTGATCCCTCAGCTGCATTTGAGTTGCCGCATCAATCATTGGCTGCTCGTTTGCTTCCGCCATGTCTTTCGCTCCCTTTCTCAGGGTCTACTGGCCGTTTTTTAGGTAGTCCAAACATCTCGGTACAATCCCACCATACCACATCACCCGGGAAATGATCGCCCCGCGGCACAGTTTTACATCAGCTGCCCGATGCCGTAGTGGATGATCATCGTGATGATACCGACGACCACGTTGCGGATCATCGCGTTTTTGACCAGGCCGTTGCCGAGCTTCGCGGACAGGTAGCCGGTCAGAGACACGGACAGGATAACGGCGAGAATGGTCGCCGGCCACTGCCAGGCCACCGGCGCGACCGTCATGGCGAACAGCGGAAAAATGCCGCCAGACGCCGCGGAGACCAGGGACGCAAACGCGGCGTACCACGGGTTCATGTAGTGGTTCTTTTTCAGGCCGTACTTCACGCGGATCACTGTGCCCAGCGCATCTTCGTGCAGCAGCTGGTCGGCGATTTGCCCCGCCGTTTCGGCTGTGACCCCGCGCGCGACGTAGTAGTCCGTGACCGCCTGTTTCTCGCCGGCCGGGTCGGTTTCAAGCAGCCGCGACTCCTCAGCCACGACCGCCTTTTCGGTGTCCTTTTGCGACGATACCGACGCGTACTCACCAGATGCCATGGAAAAGGCGCAGGCCAACAGGTCCGACAGCCCCGCGATGAAAATCGTGAACTGGTTGGTGGTCGCCGCCGCCACGGAGAACAGCACACCGACGACCGTCAAGATGCCGTCATTAGCGCCCAGGACCCCGGCGCGCAGCGTGTTCGCACGCTCCGCCATGGTCTGTTTTTCTTTGGTTTTTGGCGTATGCATTGTCTTCATCATGATTGACCGCTTCCTTTAGTGGGCAAACAATGTGCCGATCCAGTAGGTCACGGCCATCGTCAAGATCCCTGACACCACGTTGCGCAGCGCCGCCTTCCAGCGGTTCGCGTTGCCCAGCGCCGCGGCGATGTAGCCGGTGATGGTCAACGCGATCACGACCGCAACGACCGTCGCCCAAAGCTTGATGGCCGCCGGAAACAAGGTGATCGCCACCAGCGGCAGGATCGAGCCCGTCGGGAAGGCAATCATGGAGGACACCGCAGCCGCAACCGCGCTGGTCGTCTCGCCGGAGTCGAACCCGAACCGTTCGCGCACGGCCACGTTCAAGGGGTCGCGGCTCAGCATCTCGCCGGTGGCCTTTTTTGCCAGGTCGCCGGAGATGCCTGTCTTCATATATTTGTGCTGGATGAAATCAAACTCACCCTGATAGTCGTCGTCAAGTGCCCGGCTTTCTTCAGTGATCGCGCGCTTTTGCCCGTCGCGCTCGGCGTTCACGGAGACGTACTCGCCCATCGCCATGGACACGGTGCCGGCAAGCATGCCGGACAGGCCGGAAATCAGGATCGCGTAATTGTTGGCGGTCGCGCCGGCCACGCCGATAACGATCCCAGCCACCGACACGATGCCGTCGTTGGCGCCCATGACACTGGCGCGCAGCACGTTGACCTTTTCTGATAGCTTCATGGTTCCACCCCACAATTTATAACCATTCTAATATGTACATAAGCAAGTCTAAATCTCACCTTCCCCATTGTAAAGCATTAAGCTGGTTTTGTTTGGGTATCCTAAATAAACTGGTTGGCGGGTTCTCGTTGATTTACGATAATTCTTCCATATATGCCCATGCACGGGCAACCATCTCGGTATTTTCAAGCTTTTCATTCACCGAATATTCTCTCTCGCGTATTGATGAATCACTTTTACTGTCTTTTTGTTAGGGACACAAAACTAACTAAAGTGCCTAGAATCCCTGGCATTATGGGCATATTCAGCATATTTGCATGCATGCGTCAAGAACTTTTGTTAGGTAATCCTAACAAAATGCTTTACAGAGAAAACTTCAGCGGTATACTGAGAGTGATTTCAGAAAGGATTGGGGATATTGAAAGAAACAGATGCAACACCCAAAAAGCGCAAACTCATTGAGTACGCGAATGGGCCCTCACTGGAGGAGATCAACGGCACCGTCGAAGTGCCAAAAGGCAAAGGCTTCTGGCGTACGCTACTGGCTTATTCAGGTCCCGGGGCTTTGGTTGCCGTCGGTTACATGGATCCAGGTAACTGGTCGACCAGTATCACCGGGGGGCAAAACTTCGGGTACCTCCTGATGTCCATCATCCTAATTTCAAGTTTAATCGCGATGTTGCTTCAAAATATGGCGGCTAAACTTGGCATTGTGACGCAAATGGACTTAGCCCAGGCGATTCGGGCCCGGACCAGCAAAGCACTTGGCATTGTCCTGTGGATCATGACCGAGCTCGCCATTATGGCGACTGATATCGCGGAAGTCATCGGCGCGGCCATTGCGCTGTACCTGCTCTTCGGCATTCCGCTAGTCATTGACGTGTTCATCACCGTTTTTGATGTTCTGCTCTTATTGCTGCTGACGCGCATCGGCTTTCGTAAAATCGAGGCTATCGTGGTCGCGCTGATCATGGTGATCCTGTTCGTCTTCGCCTATCAAGTCGCACTGAGTCGGCCAGATTGGATCGGTGTGATCAAGGGCCTGGTGCCATCGGCTGGCACAATCGCTGCGCACCCAACGGTCAACGGCATGACGCCGCTGTCTGGGGCGCTTGGCATCATCGGCGCCACGGTCATGCCGCACAACCTGTACCTGCACTCGGCGATTTCGCAGACACGTAAAATCGACCACGACGACGAGGAACAAGTTGCGCAATCGGTGCGCTTCAGCCAGTGGGATTCCAACATCCAACTGTCCGTCGCGTTCATCGTGAACTCGCTCCTGCTGATCATGGGCGTGGCGGTGTTCAAAAGCGGCGCGGTGAAGGATCCGTCCTTCTTCGGTTTGTACCAGGCACTGTCTGACACCTCCGTCTTATCCAACGGCATTTTGATTGCCGTCGCCAAGTCCGGGGCGCTGTCAGTCCTGTTCGCGGTCGCCCTGCTGGCGTCCGGTCAGAACTCAACCATCACTGGCACACTGACCGGTCAGGTCATCATGGAAGGCTACATTCACATGCGCATGCCGCTGTGGGCGCGCCGGCTGGTCACTCGCCTGATCTCCGTGATTCCAGTCCTGGTCTGCGTGTGGATGACGCGCAACCTGTCGCCAGTCGCCGAACATGAGGCGCTGAATGACCTGATGAACAACTCACAAGTTTTCCTGGCGTTCGCACTGCCGTTTTCGATGCTTCCGTTGCTGCTCATGACCGACTCCAAGGCCGAAATGGGCAAGCGGTTTAAGAACTCCACCTGGGTCAAGATTTGCGGCTGGATCTCCGTCATCGGCCTGACCTTCCTGAACATGCTGAACCTGCCGGATGCGTTTGCCGGCTTCGTCAGCCCCAGCATGGAAACCGAAGCCCACATCGCCGCGTATGTGGCGATTGCCCTAATCATTTTGCTGCTGGCATGGTGCCTGTATGACATGTACAAAGGCAATCAGGCCCTCGTAGCGTCCGGCATGGCCCGCGACCAGTTAATCGCGGCCGGAAAGTCTGCCGACGAAATGGTCAAGCAGGAGCGCGCTGAAGAAACTGCTGAAGATCAACAGAAAAAGGAGGATAATCGCTGATGTCACCAGATGACTATCAAAAAATCCTCGTGGGTGTCGATGACTCGGCCGACGCCTTGGCCGCGTTTCAGTACGCGATCCACCGCGCCCGTGTCGACGGGGCCAGCCTCGTGATCACCACGATCATGGAAAGTGACGAGATGAACGTGTACGAGGCCCTGTCGAAGGACTACGTGCACGGCGAGCGCAAGGACCTCGAACAACACCTGTCCGAATACGTCCAACTCGCTGAAAAAGCCGGCATCAAGGATGTCCGCGCCGTGATCGGCGAAGGCGACGCTGGGGAGACTATCGTCAAAACGCTCATTCCCAAGTACCAGCCGGATCTGCTGGTGATTGGGGCCGCCGCCAAAAAAGGCATCGCCCGGCACTTCGGCTCGCAGGCGGCCTACATGGCGAAGTACGCGCCGTGCTCCGTGCTGGTGGTGCGCGAGTAACGCAAACATTGCCCGGGAAATTTTCGGGCTTTGTTTTTACTGGACATATGCAACATAAAACATATAACAAGTTAGGAAGTCGCTTATGAACTACTGGCTCCTCACGCTGACTTTTCTCAGTGTGAACTTAGACTTTTTCTTCATGCTGCTGTTTCTGCTGAAGCGCTATTCGCGCGGCGCAGTGATCCTGGGCTACGTGCTCGGCGTCACCGTGCTGATGACGCTGAGCTTTGCGATCGGCAAAACACTTGCACTGCTGGTCCCCGAATGGGCGCTTGGCGTCCTCGGCGTCCTGCCCCTGTACATGGCGCTGCGGCAAGATCACGATGCGGATCAGCCGCGAACGCAAAGCTCGGCCGTCGCCTCGGTGTTTCTGACCTACCTGTCTGTGTGCGCCGGCTGCAACCTGTCGATTTTCCTGCCGGTCTTGGCCGGCGAGACGCTGGCCCACTTCGGGGTCACGCTGATCTTCATTGCGCTGCTGGCCGTTGCGGTGGTCCTGGTCATCAACCTGATCGGCCGCCTGCCGCAGGTGGCGGCAGTGATGAAGGCCCATGGTGAAGCGCTGATGCGCGTGTGTTATGCGGCCGTGGGGCTCTGGGTCTTTTGGGACAGCGGTTTGATCGCCCACTTGCTTGCCTTCGTCTAGGAGATGGCCAAATGAATGCGCAACAATTGGCGGAAGCGGTGAAGATCTTCAAAGTCCTCAGCAACGACACCCGCGTCCGCATCCTGTATTTCCTCAAAAATCGCGAGGCCGATGTCACGACCATCGTCGAAGGGTTAGACATCGATCAGCCGCAGGTTTCGCACCAGCTGGCGATGCTGTATCAGTATCGGCTGGTTTCACGCCGCCGAGTCGGCCGCCACGTGTATTACATACTGGACGAGCCACACGTGCTGACGGTGGTCGACGCCATGTTGGCGCACGTTTCACGTGAAACCGCCGGCCAGCCCGTTAAACTATGAACCAACCAAATTGAGACCGCGTCATCCCCTCTGCCTGAGGCGGTGACGCGGTCTGTTTTGGTTGCGCAAATTCGCCCCACCTGATATGCTTAGATTGAGAAAAGTTTAGCCACGCCTAAAACCAAGGAGGGGTTCCATGTTTCAACTCACGGACCTCACCGTTGCTTACGATGCCACACCAGTGTTCACTGATGCGACCGTCACCTTCGACGAGGGCAAAATCACTGGCATCATCGGTCCCAATGGTGCAGGAAAATCAACGCTGATCAAGGCCGCTCTCGGCCTGATCAAAAAGCAACACGGCACAGCCACGTTCAACGGCCGCCCACTCAGCGTCTTCAAGCGCCGCATCGCGTACGTCGAGCAGCGCAAGGACTTGGACCTGACATTCCCCATCAGCGCCTTTGACGTCGTCTTGACCGGCACGTACGCGCGCCTTGGCCTCTTTAACCATCCCGGACGCGAAGAAAAAGCCCAGGCCAACGCCGCGCTGGACCAGGTTCAGCTGGGTGCGTTTGCACAGCGTCAAATCGGCAACCTGTCGGGCGGCCAGCTGCAGCGGGTGTTCGTCGCCCGCGCAATTGTGCAAGACGCGGATCTCATCATCCTCGACGAGCCGTTTGTCGGCATCGACCTGCAAAGCGAGGCCACCATCATGGCGATCCTGAAACAGTGGCGCGACGCCGGCAAAACCATTATCATCGTGCACCACGACTTGAACAAGGTCTTCCAGTACTTTGACGACCTGGTCGTGATGAACCACGGCATTATCGACTACGGGCCAGTTGCGCAGGTTTACACCGCGGCCAACATTACCCGCGCCTTTTCCCCAGACTTGTCGGCGGTCCTGTTCGACCAGCAGGAGGTGGCGCAATGACGACCATTACCGAATTTATCACCGCACTGGGACGTTACGGCTTCCTGCAAAGCGCACTGCTGGCTGCGATCATGGTCGGCATCATGTCCGGCATTATCGGGGCCTTCATCATCCTGCGCGGGATGTCGCTGATGGGTGACGCAATTTCCCACGCGGTGCTGCCAGGGGTTGCCATCGCCTACATGCTCGGCATCAACCTGCTGATTGGCGCCTCGGTGTTCGGCATTATCGCGGCGCTGCTCATTGGTTTTGTCTCGACCCACAGCAAACTCAAAACCGACACGTCGATTGGCATCGTGTTCTCCGCGTTTTACGCGCTGGGCTTCATTCTGATTGCCGCGGCCGGCAGCGCGGTGAACTTGAACCACATTTTGTTCGGGAACATCCTCGCCGTGTCGGACGGCGACATCATGACCACCGCCGTGGTACTCGGCATCGTGCTGCTGTTTGTGGTGACCTTTTACAAAGAGCTGCAGATCACCTCGTTTGACCCGGTGTTCGCGCAGACTTACGGCCTGAAAGTCCAAGTCATCCACTACAGCCTGATGCTGGTGCTGACGCTGGTGACCGTGTCCGCGCTGCAAACCGTCGGCATCATCTTGGTGGTCGCGATGCTGATCACGCCAGCGGCCACCGCGTTTCTCTGGACGAACGGGCTGGAGGTGATGCTGGGGCTCTCGGCGGCAATCGGCGCCGTCTCCGCCACCGTCGGCCTGTACCTCAGCTACACCTTCAACTGGGCGTCCGGCCCGGCAATCGTGCTGGTCGCCGCCGCGCTGTTCCTGCTGTCCTTCGTCCTGGCGCCCAAGCAGGGCTTCGTGCGGTTAAAAACGCGCATCTCCCGCCCGCGCCGCCAGGCAAAAACGGCCCACGGGCTGGCCGACGAGGAGGTGCTGTAAATGCGCCGCTTTTGGCTCACGCTGTTCAGTGTCACCGTCATGATTGCCGGCGTCGCCATGTTTTTGACCACCCGGACCGACCGGCCGCATGCCGATGCACCGACTGGCAAGTTGCGCGTGGTCACCACCAATTCGATTCTCGAGGACATGGTGCAGCAAGTCGGCAAGGATCAGGTCGAGGTTTATTCAATTGTCGCGCGCGGCACCGACCCCCACGAATACGAACCGCGGCCTGCCGACATCGCCGCATCCGCTGAGGCCGACGTGCTGTTTCACAACGGCCTGAATCTGGAAACCGGCGGCAGCGGCTGGTTCACCAAGCTGGTCGAGACGTCAGGCAAGCACTTTGACCAGGAAGTTTTCGCCGCCAGTGCCGGTGTGCGGCCCCGCCACCTGACGACCAACCCCAAAGAACAAGATCCGCACGCGTGGCTCGATCTGGCCAACGGCATCCAGTATGTGCAAACCATCACCACTATTTTGGCTGAAAAAGACCCGCAAAACGCCCCCTTTTATCAGCAAAACGCCGATGCCTACACGAAAAAGCTCGCAGCCTTGCACGAAAGCGCCCAGCGCCAGTTCCAGGACCTGCCGAAAGACCGCCGCGTTCTAATCACTTCAGAAGGCGCGTTCAAGTACTTCGGCGGCGCCTACGACCTGACCCCAGCCTACATTTGGGAGCTGAACTCCGAGTCCCAGGGATCGCCTTCGCAGATGAAGGCTGTGCTGGCCAAAATCGCCGAAAGCGACGTGCGCAGCTTGTTCGTCGAGACCTCGGTGTCCCCTAAGTCGATGACTAAAATCGCGCAGGACACCGGCCTGCCGATCCACGCCCAGCTGTTCACCGACTCGCTGGCCAAAACCGGCAGGACTGGCGACACGTACTACGACATGATGAAGTGGAACCTGGAAAAGATCCACGAGGGCCTGAGTAAGGCGTAACGCAAAAGAGGCCTCTCAGGGCCTCTTTTTTTTGCATTCAACTACTACTTCTGATCATCATCCTTGTTAGCAAACACGCTCGGATCGATGCGCGAGTCGAGTCCATCATCCTGGGTGAAGCCGTCATGCGAAACTGGCAGCGGCTTGGACGGCAGCAGCGCCAAGATGATCATGGACAGCAGCGCCGCCCATTCCACCAAACTCTGCGCGGTCGAGCCGCTTTTCAGCAGCTGCGCGCCGCCGTACACAATAAGCTGAATGGGAAAAATCCACCACGGGATCCCGCCGTCACGGTAGCGCCGAACCGTCAGGCCAATGCTCGGCAGAATCACGGCGACGTAGAACACGACCACCAGCACCAGAAAAATCACCAGGCCCGCCCCAAGGCTGGCAAACAGTTTCTTGGGATCGATCCCGCTGGAACTGCCCGCAATGGCGCCGATCACCGCCCCGAGAAAGGCGATCATCACGACGATGGATAAAATGGTCTGAAACAGCGTGATCCACCAGTATTCACTCCGGCTGGACCGCCCCTTGAAATTCACATAATTGCCAAAAAACGCCTTGATCGACGTGAAGCCGGTCGCGCGGTAGTACCGATTGTGCGCCGCGGCTTGCTCGGCTTGATTGGATTTGATTGCCATTTCCCTACCCCCTTCTCTAATGGTGACGAAAGAATCATAGCACGGGCGATTGCCTATCACAATATAATTAACATTATTAACCAATATTCGTTCGCTGCTATACCAATTTCACAGTTGTGCTTCTGGGTATGTGCTGCCAGACCTAGTCGTCACTGAACACTGTCCTCCTTGCCGGGTGCTCAAATTGGCACCATGGGGCGCAGTGAGTTTTTCCTGAAGTCATTAAAAAACGGCCAGCCCCTGTACGGAGCAAGCCGTTATTTGTGCTACTGCAATTCCTTAGGCCGCGGCGCCAGGACCACGTTGGCCCCCATCGACATCAACCCATTGAACGTCTCTTCGCAGTCGGTCAGGTCAAAGCCTTGCTTGCCTGTCGGCTCCGGAAATCTCACGGTGGTGATCGGTGCCACTTCATTCAGGTACTCCAGCGCGGCTGGGGTGTCGGTTTTCAACCCATCGTCCCACCAGAACAGCACCGGGTTCTTGCTGACCATCAGACTGACCTTGAACTCCATGTGACTCGTCCCCTTCCCATTGGTGAAAGCGCTTCATCCATTTCTAGGATAACGCATGTTAGGGTTAAAATGCGAATCATATGCTCAGGGTGCTGGCGTTTTTTTTAGCTCGCGACGGCCTCGGCCTCGCGCAGCCAGCCGTCCTGCATGTTGTACAGGTGGTCGGCAAACGGCATCAGCCGCGTGTCATGGGTCACGACCACCACCGCCTTGTTGTGCTTGACAGCCAGGTCCTTGAGCAGCGCGCCGACGACTTCGACGCGGGCACTGTCGAGCGCCGCGGTCGGTTCATCGGCCAAAATAATCGCCGGATCTGGGTACAGCGCCCGCGCGATCGCGACCCGCTGCTGCTGGCCGCCGGAAAGCTCGCCGGGGTACTTGTGCACCAGGTTCTGAATGCCTAGTGTTGCCAGCACTTCATCAAGCTGTTCCTTCGACAAATTCCCGTTCGGCTTGACCTTGTCGACCAGCTTGAACTGGTCGGCGACAGTTAAGTACGGCAGCAGGTGATAGGCCTGGAGCACAAAGCCGATGGCGTCTAGGCGCAAGGCGTCGCGCTGCTTCTTCGAGCGCTCGGTATACTTGACGCCGTTGACCTCAACGCTGCCGCTCGTCGGTGTCAGCAGGCCCCCCGCAATCGTGAGAAACGTGCTTTTCCCGGAGCCGGATGGCCCCATAATGAGACTCAGCGACCCGGCATCGGCCTCAAAACTGACGTCGTGCAGCGCCTCGACCCGCGCCGTGCCGGTGCCGAACACCTGGCTCACGTGTGAGACTGAAAATGAATTTTTCATGCGACTTAACCTCCAATAACGGAAACGGGATCAACGCTGAGCACCGACTTAATGGGAATGAGACTCCCAAGCAGCGCCATGACCAGCAGGCCCAGGCCCACTTCGGTCAACGCCGGAATGTCAAAGGCCATCGGCACGGCGCTCGGCATCACGGCCGCCGTCGCGATGGTCAACACCGTCGCCAGCACTAGGCCAGACAGCACCAGCAGCAGCGACTGCGACACCGTTGCGCCGACCAGCACCTTGCTTGGGATTCCCTGCGCGCGCAGCACCGCGTAATTCGGCAGTTTCTGCATCGTCAGGATGTACAGAAACACCGCGATGATGATCAGCGAGATCACCATCAAAAACCCGATCATTAGAATGAAGGTCGCGTTTTGCGCAGAGTACCCGGGCAACTTATTGATGACCTGCTGCTTGGTGTATGTTTTCACGCCGGTATTCGTATTTTTGTAGGCCTTGCTTTGCGAAATCACCGCCGAGCCGACCGGGCCCGCAACGATGCCGCGCAGCGCGGACCAGCTGCTCAGGCGGCCGTAAACCACTGGCGCGATGTTCAGCTTGGCCTTATCGGTGAAACCGACAATGGTGAACTTATCCTTGTAGTCGTTCAGCTGCAGCTTGTAGCCCAGCTTGTAGCCGGCGTTCTTGAACGCGGTGTCGACCACGACCTCGTTGGCTTTTTGCACGTTGCGGCCGGCTGTCAGCTTCAAATTTTTGTAGATGAACTGACTCGACTTCAGCCCCAGGAACACGGCAGACTGCTGCTTTTGGCCCTTAGCCTTGGCGACCACGCTGGTTTCGCCCAGCAGCGCCTCCTTGTTCGACAACTTGCCGACCTGCTTTTGGGACAGGAACGACTGACGCATGTCGGTGTTCGCGTCGGCGTTCAGCACGATGCGCTGCGCCTGCCAGCCATTGATGGCGTCGGTGTTTTGCTGCGCGAGGCCCAGCGCCAGGCTGGTCAGGATGAAAATCAGATAGCCGATCAGAACGATCATGAAAATGATCAGCCCCGAGCGCAGGTTTTCTTTTTTGATTTCTTTGAGTGCTAAAAACATGACCTCATTCTCCTTCACTGCCGCGCGTCAAGGCGATGCGCAGCTGCGCGATCCGGGCCTCAGCGGTTTCCGGCGCTAACATAATGTCTTTGACAGTTTGGTGATACAGTACCGTGAACGCCCACTGCTTAGCGTCGCCGCCCGGAATCAGCCGCGTTGGCGCCTCGCCCAGGTAGCCTTCGTTGTAGCGAAAATGCTGCTGAATCAGCTCGCGGTACTCGCACTGGTTGGTGGTTTCGACAAACTGACGCAGCGCGGCGATGTACTCGTCGACGTTGCCGGCGGTCGGCCGCTTGGGCATCCCCTGGTGGATCTCGCGCATCGCGATGCCGAACAGGTACCGGTACGCGTCGGTCAGATCGGTGAAGTACTTGTAAAACGCGCCGCGCGCAATGCCGGCGTCCTTTACGATCCGCGCCACCTGGGCGTCCGCCAGCGGGTAATGGGAAAATTCATTCAGCAGCGCCTGGCGGACGCGCGCCTGCTTTTCTTCATCTAAATGTTCAAAAGTGGGTAATACCAAGGCTAGTCCTCGCTTTCTGCGGTGGTGACGCCGTGTCACCACATGCCGATGTTGATTAGTATACGCGCCGGTGACACCGTGTCAACTTTTTTCGCTTATTTATTTTCAGAGGACTTGTGAAAAAGTGAGTTGACACTCACTTTTTAGTCAGGTATAGTGATCGGCGTTGAGTGAGTCACCACTCACCAAGGAGACGATACGAATGACAACTAGATTAATTGATTTGAAGCACCTGCAAAAGAAGTTCGGTAAGCAAACCGTTCTGGCGGACGTTTCGCTGCACGTGGACGCAGGCCAGATCCTCGGGCTCATTGGCCCGAGCGGCGCCGGCAAGTCCACGGCGATCAAAACCGCGCTGGGCATGGAAGTCGCGGACGGCGGCGAGGCCCTCGTGCTCGCCACGCACATGCCTAACCGCGCACTTTTGGGACAAATCGGGTACATGGCCCAAGACGATTCGCTGTACGACGCCCTCACCGGCGAGGAGAACCTGCGCTTTTTCGGCCGCATGAAAGGCGTCAAAAAGGATGCACTAGCCGCTAACATCGCGCATGTCACCGACGTCGTGGACCTCACGCCCGACCTCAAAAAGCGCGTTTCCGGCTACTCCGGTGGCATGCGGCGCCGGCTGTCGCTCGCCATTGCCCTGCTCGGTGACCCCGAGCTGCTGGTGCTGGACGAGCCGACTGTCGGCATTGATCCGGCGCTGCGGCGCAAGATCTGGCACGAGCTGCATCAACTGCGCGACGCCGGCCGCGGCGTGCTCATCACCACGCACGTGATGGACGAGGCCGAACTCACCGACGAGGTCGCGCTGCTGCTCGACGGCAAGGTCATGGCCTACGATGCGCCGGCCAAGCTCGAGGCACAGTACCAGGTCAAGACGATCGAAGAAGTCTTCTTAAAAGCGGAAGGGGTGGCTTAATATGCGCGCACTGTACATTGCCCGGCGCGTCGTCACCGAGCTGATCCGCGACAAACGGACCCTGGCGTTGATGTTCGTGGCGCCGGTTTTGATCATGTTTTTGATGAAGCTGATTTTTACGCAAAGCGCGACGACAAGCGTCAAAGTCGCCACAGTCGGACTGAACGATAATGTCCGGACCGCGTTAAACGACGTCAAGCACGTGAGCGTGACCAAAAAGACCAGCAATGCCAGCGCGCAACATGCACTGAAGAATCAAAAGGTCGACGCCGTGATTCACGAAACCAGCGCCAGCCATTACACCATCACCTACGCCAACACCGATGCCACCAAGACCAGCCTCGTCAAGGCCGGCTTCAATGCGGCTCTGACGCAAAACGGCATGAAGACACTGAAGCAAACGACCGTCAAGCTGAGCAAGACCGTCAGCCAAATGGCGACCACCATCGCCAAGCTGTCCCCGCAAGCGGCCGCGGCCATGAAGCATCCCAAAGCCAAGGCCCAACCGCGCACCAAGATCAAGAGCCGCTACAACTATGGCGATAAGAACACCGGCTTTTTTGACAAAATCGTGCCGATACTGATGGGCTTTTTCGTCTTCTTCTTCGTGTTCCTGATTTCCGGCATGGCGCTGCTCAAGGAGCGCACGACTGGCACGCTGGACCGCCTGCTGGCCACCCCGGTGCGCCGCGGTGAGATCGTGCTGGGCTACATGATCAGCTATGGCATCCTGGCCATGATTCAAACCGTCATCATCGTGCTGACCACAGTTGGCTTCATGGGCGTTGAAATCACCGGGACGCTGGGTGCGGTCATGGTCATTAACTTCCTGCTTGCCCTCGTCGCGCTGGCGTTCGGTATCCTGATGTCGACGCTGGCGGAATCCGAATTCCAGATGATGCAGTTTATCCCCATCATCGTCATCCCCCAAGTCTTTTTCTCCGGCATCGTGCCGCTGGATTCGTTGGCGAGCTGGGTCAAAGACATCTCCTACGTGCTGCCGCTGACTTACGCCGGCCACGCGATGACGCAGATCATCATGTACGGCTCCAAGCTCACGAGCCTGGGGCTCGACATCGGCGTGCTTCTGCTTTTCCTGCTGGTCCTGACCGGCCTGAACGTCCGCGGCATGCGGCGGTATCGCAAGGTGTGATAAACTGATCGCAGCAATAAGGAGGTCGCCATGCAAGTCAATTCAGTCGAGACATTATTGGCCAACAGCCTGGCACAGTCAGACTTGTCGGAAAAACAGCAGAACGTGCTGAAGGCCTGCCTGAAGCTTTTTTCCGAGCAAGGCTACGATCGCACCACGACCGCCGACATCGCAAACCTGGCCGGCGTGTCGGAAGGCACCGTGTACAAGCATTTTAAAAATAAGCGCGAGATCCTCGACGCCTTGCTCGAGCCGCTGAAGGCGAGCGTGCTGCCCGCCGTCGCCGACGAATTCGTCGCGGAAACAGGCAAGCAGCATTTTGACTCGCTGGAAGCCGCCCTGCGGTTTCTCATCAGCGACCGCATGCGCTTTGTGGTGGATAACCGGCTCATCATTCGCGTCTTTCTGCAAGAGGTGCTAGTGAACACCGACTTGTTCGACAGTGCCCTGGCAATGGCCAAGCAACGCTTTGTCCCGGCCGTCCTGCCCATGCTGGCAAACTTCAGCCAGCCCCAGCATCCCCTCACCCTCGAGTCCTTTCGGCCGATATTCGGCCTGATGCTGACGTACCTGTTGCCGGTTATCCTGAAACCGGCACTGCAGCTCGATGTGGATCAGGCCACCGCCAAGATCCTCACCAGCGTCATGCCGGCCCTAACCTAGAAATCAACAACAAAGAACCACCGCACGCTCTTCATTCAAAGCGCGTGCGGTGGTTCTTTACGGTATGGGCAAATTCAACAGCCAGTCAACACTGCTGATAACCGTTCAATCTGCAGTTGTTCCACGTGAAACCGATCAATTCAACTCTAGGTTAGCTGGTCAAACCGCGCTATTTTTGCCCGTAGTACGCGTTCTTGCCGTGCTTGCGATAGTAGTGCTTATCCAGCAGGTACTGCGGCACGTGATTGTCCTTAGCGCTCAGCGTCATGGTCTGGTAATCGATCTGGCTGACGACCTCGAGCACCTTGGCGTTGTACACGGCCTTGGCCGGCGTCGCTCCCCACGTGAACGGCCCGTGCCGACTGACCAGCACCGCCGGCACCGCGTCGTGGTCCAGGTGCCGGTCGGCGAAGGTTTTGACGATCACCTCGCCGGTTTCCTCTTCATAGGCGCGCTCGATTTGCGCCTTAGACAGCGGCTCTGACACCGGCACATCCCCGTAAAAGGTATCGGCCGCAGTGGTGTTCAGCGCCGGGACATCCATATTCGCACTGGCGAAGGTGACGGCGTACGGTGAGTGCGTGTGCACGATCCCGCCAATGTCCGGAAACGCGTTGTAAAGGACCACATGCGTTGGCGTGTCGCTGGACGGTCGCAGCTTGCCTTCAACCACCTCACCCTTCAGGTTAACGACCACCATGTCGCTGGGCTGCAGCGTTTCGTACGGCACCCCGGACGGCTTGATCACAAACAGCCCGGCGTCACGGTCGATCCCCGAAACATTGCCCCAGGTGAACGTGACCAAGTCGAGTTTGGGCAGCTGCATATTGGCCTCGTAGACTTCCTCTTTGAGTTTTTCTAGCATGCTAGCCTCCTACTCAATCACGATTGCCTTCACACCAAACAGCGTCGCCAGGTCCTTGATCTGGGTGGTGTTGATGCTGAAGGATAAAACCGTGTGGTGACCGCCGCCGTTTTGGATCCAGGCGGTCGCGCCTGCCTTCAGCCCCACCTTTGGCGTCCAAAGCTGACTGGCGACGGGCAGATGCGGCAGCGGCTTTTCGGCCAAGGCTGCGTTAACTGGGTAACCGATGAACTTGAAGCCGTCGCGGAAGTCCGCCAGGGTCACGTCAACCGCGTCGCCAGCAGAGCCGTTAAAGACTAGGCGGGCCGGATCGGCCTTGCCACCGATGTCCAGCGGGTGCACTTCGATCCGCGGCTTGTCAGAGGCGATGGAAGGATCAACTTCCAGCATGTGTGAGCCCAAAATGGCTTCGTGCCCTGGACGCAGATCCAGCGTGTAGTCCTCCATGAACGAGGTCTTCTGGTTATGCGCAAGGACCTTCAGAACGTGGCTGAGCGCAGACGTCTTCCAATCTCCTTCGGCGCCGAACCCGTAGCCTTCCGCCATCAGCAGTTGCGCCGCCAGTCCAGGCAGCTGCTCGAGTCCGTGCAGGTCCTCGAAGTTGGTCGTGAAGCAGTTGTAGCCGCGGTCATCCAGAAACTTTTTAATGCCCAGGTATTCGCGGAGCTGGTAGCGCACTGCGTGGTCATACTTGGCCGCATCATTCTCGCCGCGTACCACAGTGTACTTGGCGGTCAGGTCTTCGTATGCTTGATCGATGTCGGCTTCACTCACGGCATCGATTACCTCAACGACATCGTGCAGTGCGTAGTAGTCGACGGTCCAGCCAAACTTGATCTGGGCCTCGACCCGGTCGCCATCGGTCACCGCAACGTTGCGCATGTTATCACCGAACCGCGCCACTTTAGTCTGAAAACTCTCGGCGTAAGCCACGGCCACGTCTTCCCAGTCAGCGATTTGCTGCTGGACCTCAGGGGTTGCCCAGTGCCCATACACGACCTTATTATGAATGTCCAACCGCGCGTTAATGTAGCCGTACTCGCGGTCGCCGTGCGCGCTCTGGTTCAGGTTCATGTAGTCAAAATCGATTGTTTCGTAAGGAATATCATTGCGGAACTGTGTCGCCAGATGCAGCAGTGGCTTTTGCAGAAGTTTGGTGCCGCGGATCCAGTTCTTCGCCGGTGAAAAAGTATGCATCCAAGTGATGACGCCGGCGACCTGATCGCGGTAGTTGGCCTCCTTCATGAAGGCCGTGATCCCATCGGCCGTCGTCAAAACGCCCTTGAACACAACGGGATAAGGCAGCGTGCCACTTTCGTTCAGCTTGGCCGCGATGGTCTTGCTGTCGGCTTCGACCTGTTTCAGCGTCTCCTCACCGTACAGGGCCTGACTGCCCACGGCAAACCAAAATTCATATTGTTGTGCTAATTTCATTGTGAAGTCCTCCATTCAGATTTTCTAATCAACGAGACTGCCGGCCTGGCGCGCCAACGGCAAGGCCTTTTGGTAGCGGGCAAGAAAATGCTGGTAAGCTTCGCGTCCGCTTGGCTCTGGCGCGAGTGTGGTCGCCGTCGTCTCCTGAAACACCTCAGACTGCAGATATTTCGCGAGATCGCCGCCACCGACCGCAGTAAACTGTGCGAGCACCGCCATCCCAAACGGACCGCCGACACTGGCGTTCGTCATGACCGTGATCGGCAGGCCCAGCGCATTAGCCAGCACCTGCTGCGCGATCTTAGGGGTCTTAAAGAGTCCGCCTTGCGCGACCATCGTGGACTCCTTCAGCGTGACCAGCTCGTGCAGCTTTTCCATGCCGACCGCCAGCGGGGCAAAGGCCGCGTCCAGCTGTGTCGCCATAAAATTGGCCAGCGTCATCTGCGTGCTTGACGTGCGGACCTGAATCGGTCGGCCCTGATCGACCTGGGTGATGTTCTCACCGGACACATTTGCAAAAGCGAGCAGACCGCCCAGGTCGGCATCCGCCTTTGGGACTGCGACAAAAAGCCGTTGGTACAAGTCGTCAGGGGTCTCACCGGTAACCGCGGCGATGGCATCCCCCATCAGACTGATCCAGGCGTTGAGGTCTGAGGAACAATTGTTGGCGTGGACCATCGCGACCGGCTGACCAGTTGGCGTCGCCACAATATCGATTGCCGGATCCCAAGAGTCGGGAAGCTCAGGCAAAATAGTCATCGTGAACGCCGACGTGCCTACAGAGATGTTGCCTGAATTGACCGCCACACTATTCGTGGCGACCATCCCGGTGCCGGCATCCCCTTCCGGCGGCGCCATCACCGCCCCAGGCTGCAGCTCACCGCTTGGATCCAGCCGCGCAGCCCCGCCTTCGCTCAGGCGCCCAGCTGGTGTCCCAGCCAGCAGCGGCGCTGGCAAGATCTGGCGCAGTTGCAAGTGGTGCGCCTGCACGGCCGGCAAGGTATCAAAGACCACCAGCTTCATCGCGTCGTACTGATCAGTGGCCGGATCAATGGGAAACATCCCTGAGGCGTCACCGATCCCAATCACCCTTTGCCCGGATAACTGCCAGTGCACATAACCCGCCAGTGTCGTCATAAAAGCAATCTGATCGACGTGGTTTTCACCGTTTAAAATCGCCTGATAAAGGTGGGCAACACTCCAGCGCTGCGGAATGTTGAAGTGAAACAACTGCGACAGCTGCTCCGCGGCCTGGCCCGTGGTGTTATCACGCCAAGTCCGAAACGGTGTCAACAGCTGGTCGTCGGCATCAAACGCCAAGTAGCCGTGCATCATCGCGCTAATGCCGATCGCCTTGATCTGCGTGATGGGAACGCCGTACTGCGCCTTCACGCGCGCCGCCAAATCCGCGTAGGCGGCCTGAATCCCAACCCACACCTGATCCAGTGAGTACGTCCAGTGCCCATCAGCCAACGTGTTCGTCCAGCCATAGGCGCCCGTGCACACCGGCGTCAAGTGAGCCGTTAGCAGTTCCACTTTGATTTGCGTCGATCCCAGTTCCAGGCCAAGCGTGAGCTGACCGGCTTCAATCGCCGCTTTGATTGCGTTGTCCATCTGATCCCTCCTGCCCATAAAAAAAGAAGTTGCGATCTGTTCGCAACTTCAAGGTAAGCGGTTTATTTGTCGTCATCAAATTGATTCAATTGATTCGACACAATTCAGCTCAGTTTCTTAATCGAGCGCCGCATCACAAGCTCTGCCGGATACTGAATTGAAGCCGGCGTCTGGTGCGCGATCGCCTGAAGCACTGCCCGGCCAGCCGCCTCGCCCATGCGTCGTTTAGGATGAACTGCGGTGGTGAGCCCCGGGCGCGAATAGCGACTCATCTCATAGTCGTCAAACCCGACCAGCGAAATATCGTCCGGCACCTTGATCCCCGCTTCACCCAGCCAGGAAATCAGGCGAATAGCCAGTTGGTCATTGTAGCAGGCAATCGCAGTAGGCCGTGAATCCCCATTCACAACATCCAGAATGCGGGCCTTCAGGTCAGCAAGGTGATCGCCGGATTGGTACAGCATGACGTTCCCGGTAGATAAGGTCGGCTGGTTCGCCTGATAGGCCTGAACAAATCCCTGCATGCGATCGACGCCCTGCTGGTCATCGATTTGAAAAAGGCCAAGGATCTGGCGGTGCCCCTGCTTGAGCAGCGTCTCGATCAGCTGGCGCTCCCCACCTGCGTCATCAACCGTCAGTGTCGGAAAGTCGGTGAGACCGGTGTAGCCGGCATTGATAAAGACCACTGGGATCCCCGCCAGTGCGATGCGCCGATAAAGCGCCAGATTGGGATTAGCCATGGCGCTGCGCGTCGGCTCGATAATGAGCCCAGCGACTCCGGTATCCATCATTCGGATCAGGCTGCGCTGCTCGTTTTCAAATTCGTTGTGCGTATTGCTCAGCATCAGGCCGTAGCCTGCCTCGCTCACAACACTGTCGATGCCAGAAATAATCGGCGGAAAAATGTAGTCTGCCAAGTGCGTTGTAATGACGCCGATAATTTTCCGGGCGGCCTGCTTACGCTGCTTATTGCGCGGATCCGCCACGTAAAAGCCGCTGCCCTGCACCGCTCGGATCAACCCTTCATCTGCTAGCGCCTTCAGGGCCTGACGCAGGCTGTAACGCGAGATGTCAAATTGTGTCAGTAGCGCTTGTTCTGTTGGCAGTTTATCGCCGATCGCATAGCGGCCGGCCATGATGGCTTCTTTTAGTGCCAGACGTACCGCTTCTTTGGTTTGCATGTTCCCACCCCTTATTGATTACAGTAAACCGCCTTTGAAAAATTTATTCAAATCAATTTTCGCCGAATCAGTGCGGTGAGGCCTAAAAATGCCGGCGCAACCGATTGCAATTATGTGTCAAATGACCACTTTCCTAGACTTCTTTCGGGGAACCCATCCGCCACGGTCAGCAATGATTACTGACCGCTTGTCGACCCTGGCTCTTGTTGAGACGTCGGCTGATCAGAAAGGATCGTGCCAATCAGTCGGCGTACTGCTTCGGTGCCGAACTGTGCCGGCAGCTGCGACTTGGGGTCCACCGCCTCCGTGTTCAGATGTGTTCGGCTCATAGACGCTCTATATGCACTTGGAGAAACGCCGACGCGCTGTTTAAAGGTGTGCATAAACTGTTTGGAATCGCCGAAGTACGCCTTATCCCCAACCTCCGCCACCAGTAGATTGGTCGACGCAAGCAGATACTTCGCGTAGCTGATCTTCATATCCAATATGTACAACTTGAGCGACACGCCCATTTCTCGCTTAAATAATCGACTTAAATAACTCGCATTCAGTTCGAACTGATTGGCCACGTCTCGCACCGTGAGTGATTTCGAGATGTTGGTCCTCACCCACTCCGAGATCTTTGTTGAAGCCAAGGATTCTGGCTTCTGGACTGGCAAAGTCTTCATAAAATCAGTGCTAACTTGGCACAGTAGATACGCAGTAAAGAAATCGTTTTGCCGTTCGCTGACCGGGTTTTCATTGACCGCCTGAAGCAGCTGGTGAAACAGCAACAGTAGGCCTTGCGGATCATCGGCCTGATAGACCGATGGGATCAGCGCATATTGATTTAAAGCAGTCGCGGTGTTGCCCGCTAATCGCTGACGATTTGCGGTGCTGATCTGCGAATCAGCATCCGAAATGGGCTGAATAACCGCAAAGAAATGAATCCAGAACAGTGATACTGCTTCCGTGGTAGCCTGCGTGCCTTCAACGGTTGCATCCGGGGGGATTAATAACGGTTGCCCAGGCCTTAAGGTCACTGGTTCACCGTTTACGCTTAAGGACAATGTGCCCTTTTCAAGTAGCATCAGCTCAATATCCGCTGAGTGATGATTACGCCGGTGCTTCCAAGCCGAACCAGCCTTCTTGACAAGGTGGCCTGACCACACATGAATAATTGGATCATTAAGCGAAATTAGATACCTCATCATCCACCGCCTTAGGTCAAATTTTCACACCCATTGTACATTAAAAACGGTTATAAGATGGCTCGTGCCGGTGTATTCTTCATTGTGGTCCGCGATATCAAGGCACAGGCCAAACAATAATGCCAGTTTTCTTGAAAAGGAAGTGTGGTTTATTGACCGCAAAATCTAAAGTGACCGTCACTGAACAGGGCGTTTCAAGCCTTTCACAATCTGTCCAAACGTCTGCCTTTCAACAGGTGATTGACGCCTGTGCCAGTGCTGGCGGTGGCGTTATCGAAGTGCCGGCTGGCAGGTATGTGATCGGCAGCATCCGCTTACGGTCAAACATCACGTTAAGACTAAACGCCGGGGCCGTGCTCGTCGGCAGCGCTAACCTCAATGACTACACCGACTTCAACGAGGCCAACCCGGTCGACTATGTGCATGATCCTTTTTATATTAAAGAATGGCACTTACCAGATCATTACTTCGCGGCACTGATTAGCGCGTATCACGAGCAGAACGTCCAGATTATTGCTGAAAGCGGCAGTGCGATCGACGGGTCCTCGCTGACGGACCCGCGAGGGGAAGAAGGGTTCCGTGGGCCGATGGGAATCGCCATGGTGGGAATCAGTCACCTGACCCTTAAAGGCTACACATTCGTCAATAGCGCCAACTGGTCACACGCCATTCTAGGCTGCCATCATGTCACAATTGACGACGTGCAAATTCGCGGCGGCCACGACGGTTTCAATCTACATCACTCACGGGATATCCGAATTAGTAACTGCGGCGTCTACTCTGGTGATGACACTATCGCTGGCTACGACATTCATCAGCTGACGGTTCGTCATTGCTTGCTAAACACGGCATGCAACAGTATGCGAATCGGCGGTCAGGAGATTCAATTCGACGACTGCACATTTAGCGGTCCCGGACTGTACCCTCACCTTGCCAAGCAAACCAATTACACCCATGCATTTTTTAAGTATTACGCAATCGACGCGGATAAAAATCAGCAGCCATCTGAGAACATTACCATCAAGCGTTGTCTAATCAATGATATCGGCCGGCTGATCAGCTACAATCGCGGCGACAAATCTGTAATGCAAAACGGCTCTTACATGCGGACACTGACTTTTGACTCTTGCGTGATCGATCACGTCTCGGCGCCGTCCGTCATCCACGGCAACGGGACCGCGTTGACCGTCACCTTCACCCACGTTCAATTTGGACATAACGAAGCGACTGAGCTATTCCAGCTGGATTCGTCAGTCAAAGTTGTCCTAGAAGCCGTCACTTTTCTTGAGCCAACAATGATTAAGCAAGGCACTGATACATGCTCGCTGTGCGGGCATGTGACTCGCATGGTACTGTCCGATAATGGCTAACTGGCATTCCTCAAAATAGTCAACAAGCACCATCAGCCCTTTCTCTCAACCAAAAGGGCCGGTGGTGTTTTAGTATCAGGCGGATCTCTGTTACACGTGAAACTTGCGGCCTGCTTCACGATTCGGTCGTACACCTGCGGCTGGGGTTACACATGATCACCTGGAGAGCGGTAAATTACTGCAGCCGAACCGGCTGTGAAGGCGTATGATAAAACCCAATAAAGTGCAAGCGCACACTAGGATCAAAGGAGTCTTACCATGACCGAAACCCAAATCATCCCCGTCACCGAGTCTCAGATCCCCACGCTGGTGAACCTGGCCCGCACCACTTTTGCCGATACGTTCAACGCCAATACGGCGCCAGCCGACATGGCGGCCTTTCTAGACACGGCGTATTCGCCTGAGCAGCTCACCCAGGAGCTGCACACGCCAGGCACGACCTTCTGGTTCATCACGGTCGACGGCACCCCGGCCGGCTACCTTAAGCTCAATGTCGATGGCGCGGTAACTGCCGATGTGCAGGCGAAAAACGCGCTGGAGCTGGAGCGGATCTACATTTTACCTGCGTACAAGCACCAAGGCCTGGGCAGCAAGCTCTACGCTCATGCGTTAAAAATGGCGCAGAGCCTGCACAAGGACACCATCGCGCTCGGCGTCTGGGAACATAACGAGCCGGCCAAGGCCTTTTACGCCGCACGCGGCTTCCACAAAGTCGGCGAGCACGCCTTTGTCGTCGGCAGCGACCCACAGCACGACTGGCTGATGGAAGCGGCGGTGTAGCACCATCCCCCTACCCATCTTGCGGAATTAAATTAAACAGCGCTCCTCACGTTTGCGTACTTCTGCAGACATGGGGAGAGCTTTGTTATTAAATGAATTTAGTTACCGCTTAATGGAACGTGATGGGAATGCTGGTGATCCCGCGAGGGAGGTTCTCGCGCCGTAGTACCTTCTTATTCTCTTGCAACCTACGCGAAGAACCAGTTGCTGGCGTCTGCGTAAACTTTCTCGACTGTCTCAGGCTTGTCGTCGCCTGGCAGATCTGCACTGCTCTTGAGGCCGGTCCGGGCCAGGACGTAGCACAAGCCCTGGTAGCTTTCGCGGTATGAAGCCAACTCCTGCGTGTCGATCTGAATAGGCTGGCCAGGGACGACCGGGACCAACTCGTCGCGTTCGTAAATGCAATCGCCGGACAGAATCTTCCAGACCCCGTTTTGCTTCTCCAGCCGGGTGAAAATGCGTGCGTAGGAGTGCAGATCAACGGCCTGTCCATTCAGCTTGATGCGCGGCGACAACATCATCACTGTCATTTCACCGATGGCCTTGCTGCCATTGACCCAGACGGTAGTGTAATTGATTTTGTGCTTCGACCCGCCGCCGTTGGCCTGCGCCAATTTTTCAAAGTAACCCTTTGCCGGGCCGTCATACCAGGAGACGTGAATCAGGGCGTCATCACTGTAGCAGGCTGCTTCTTGGGCATACAACCCGTTGTCCCGCGTGTAACGCTCGTACTCGAGCAGTTCGCGGATCTCGGCTCGGTCGGCGAGCGCTTGCTTATCGGGTTGGTCCAACGGGGTATCATAGAATTTTTTATCAGTCATCACAAAAACCTCCTAAATGTTGAGTGAATTATACATAATCACAAACGGCGTACCAGCGATTTGGTGGGTGCGCGGGTGCATGGTGTCACTATCGGTGACCGGTCCGGTCGGCATCTGCGTGATCGGCGTGTCGGTCTGGTCGCCGCCCGCCTTGATGTCGGCGACGCCTTGAAGCAAAGTACTCAGCACGTGCGGCGGAAACGCGTCAACGCGGTGACCACTGTATAGCTGCGCGTCATCCCCCACCACGTGTTGAAGCTTAGCTAAACCCTGAGCCCACACAGTGAGCGAGGCACAGCGCGCATCGTAAAGCTCACTCATGGTCAGGGTGGCCAGGCTGTCGCCGGTAAAACCCAAGTGGCGGTCAGCATCGACGAACACCATGCTGCCAGCAGAGTGGCCTGGCAGAGCTAATGCGGTCAACGTGGTGCCGCCAAGGTCGAAGGTGTCGCCCCCTTTGACTGGCTGGTAATCAAGACTGGCGGCTTGCGGTTCTTCGGCCTTCATATGATTGACTAACGCTTCATTATGCCCACTGGCCACATCGATGGCATGGAGGCGGAAACGGGGATCAAAACTAGCTTTCATCACCTTGTCGTCGGCGGGATTCATGTACACCTGATCGAATAGCTCTGCCCCGCCGGTATGGTCGGGGTCACCGTGCGTCAACAGGCAGATGACCGGAAGTTGGGTAATTTTACGAATTTCCGTCAGCAGATCGCGGTCAATGCCGAACCCGGCATCGATCATTGCGGCGCGTTTGTTGCCAACCACCAGCTGCTGGGAGAACTTGATGGGGCGATCTGTGATGTTTTCGCTGATATTGTAGACGCCAGGGTCAACTTGCGTCACAGTATATAGTTTTTCCATGAGGCGCCTCCTTAGTTCAAATGCAGCAACGCGGCCGCATTTTGATTGGCGATTTTTTCCTGATCCGCTTGCGTCAAGTCAGATTCGGTCAGAAACTTCTGCGCGTCCGCCGGGTGATTGTAGGGGTAATCCAGCGAGTACAACAGGTGATCGGCGCCGACCTCGGTCATGCCCAAGGTCAGCTGCGCCGGGAAGAACATACCGCTTGGCGTGATGTAAAAGTTGTCGCGGTAGGTTTGACTGATGCTGCGGTCAAGGTGAACGGTCAGGCCCAGCGTCTGGTCCATCCGCTCAAGGAAGTTCGGCACCATTTCGCCCCAGTGGCCGGTGATGATCTTGAGGCGAGGGTGGCGATCAAACACGCCGGCGAGGATCAGGCGGATCATCTGCACGCCGAGGTCTTCATGCCAGCCCCAGCCGGCGCCGGCAAAGGTGAAGGCAGTCAGTTCCGACCAGCCTTGCCCCTGATAGTAGTGCTCACTGATGGCGGCGGGGATCACGGCCGGATGGAAGTACAGCGGCACATCGAGTGCTTCAGCCTTGGCGAAAATTGCCTCGTACATCGGGTCGTCGAACATGTGCCCATCGTAGTAACCGTGAATCATTGCGCCTCGCAGGCCGAGCTGCTTGACGGCGCGTTCGAGTTCCGCGGCGGCCGCTTCGGGATCGCCAACCGGCAGCGTCGCCCAGCCGCCAAGGCGGTCGGGATGGGCGCTGATGGCCTTCGCTAAATCGTCATTCGCCATTTTACAAAGGCCAATGGCCACCTTCGGATCCAGATTCTGTGGCGTGTCGTCGCCGTAGCCCATGATCTGCATCTGAATCCCGTTTTGATCCATGAAGGCCAAGCGTTTATCGTCCGCGCTGATGAGCTCGGTGTTGTCGCGCTTGGTCTTCGCAACAAACTCTTCAATGCTGTGATCATCCGGATTTTTGTGCGGATTGGTCGGCTTTGGCATGTACGGCTTGGCAGCGTCATTGACGCGCTGTGATTCCCAGTGTTCTTCTAGTGTGATTAATTTCATGTTGGTTGCCTCCTGATTGAATAACCACATTCTAGGAGGCGGCGACCATTAAAAATAGCCGTGTTTGTTGTCAAACACGGCTATTCTGTCATTTTTCTTCGAACTGGGGCTATAGGCCGCGGAAAATCTTGGCCGGCACCGGCAGCATCTTCTGAAAAATCGTGATCAACTGACTACGGCTCAGCTCAGGGTGTTCGTTGACGACATCGGCAAAAGCGAGATACATGCGCGCCAGCAGGTCGATCATGACCCCCTTCATCGGGATGTTGGTCCCTTCAATACTGCTCACGCGCCGAATCTCGCGGCTGAGATACGCAACGATGAGATCCCCGGCGTGGGCCCAGCGGACCATGGCGATCAAATCGCGATGCGCGAGCAGCAAATCGACCGTCAAAGGCGCCCCTTCATCACTGGGATCGAGGGCTTGATCGGCTTTTTGCAGGGCCGAATTGATGACCCGTGAGACGGTCACTTCGATAATTTCGCCAATACTGTCGTAATGCTGATAATAGGTCTGGCGGGCGAGCTTGGCCGTTTGACACAAGGCGCTCACGCTGATGTTGGCAAACGCCTCACCGGCCTCGAAGTGCTGCTTCAAAGCGGCGAACAGCTTGTCCTGGGTCGCCTGCAGGCGCTTATCAGGGGCCTGATAATAGGCGACTGGAATGTGGACTTTGCTCATAGCATGCTCTCCTTTGTTCTCCAAAACGGCGAAGATTGAGGCAACACAATAGGTTTGCCCGTGGTCTGTCCAAGAACACCGATGTGGAAGTATACCGGTGCGTCTATCATGAGGCCAACACCACCTATTGCCACATCCAGATTAGTGGCGCCGGTTAGGACACAACTTCAATGCGTGTTAGCGATAATTGTGGGCTTCAAAACGCGTTGCCGCTGCTCACCCTTGTTTCCAGCAGCGTGACTCGCCAAATGCCCGCTGAGGTAACTGATTCTCCATCCGGCTACTTTTTAAACCGGTTGAGGTAATGGCCAGCAAATAATTTATGAAACTTGACCCCCAAGGTGGGGTTGGCCGCGTCAATATCGGCGTACATCGCATTCGTGATCTTCGTCAACAACGCATACAACTCATCCTGCTCAGCTTCAGTGAGCGCCTGCAAAAATGGCGGGACTTCCTGGGCAGCAGACGCAATTTCTTCCCGCCCCTGGGGGGTTAAGCTGACCAGATTGACCCGGCGATCCTTAGTCGACTTAGCCAAGGTAACCAGATCGCGTTTCGCTAGCTTGGCGACAAACTCGCTGGTCGATTGCGGCGACATGGCCAAGCGTGACGCTAGCTGATGCTGCGATTGGTGATCCTCATCCGCTAACGCCAACAGGATCTTGCCCTGACCCTCAACGGTCATGCGCGGCCGTGCTTGCTTGACGATGTCGTCGTAGATTTTGCTCAGCTGTTCGTATTCTGCAAGTTTGCCGGCGGCCAGCTCGGCCTTAACTTCATTTGCCACCATTCATCAGTCCTCATCAGTCGTTTTCTCCAGTATACAGCAGATTTAATCAGGGCACTTGACTTATTAGTCAGGGGGCCTTATTGTATTTTAGTCAGGTGGCCTGATTAAAAATTGCAGGAGGCTCATATGAATAACGATGATGTGATTCAAGTTAGCAATATCTCAAAACACTTTGGCAAGAATGCCGCGGTCCGAGATGTTTCTTTTAGCGTCAAGAGGGGGGAGATCTTTGGCTTACTAGGTCCCAATGGTGCTGGCAAAACCACGTTGATCAGAATGATGACGACCCTACTGCACCCAGATACCGGCCAGATCCTGATCAATGGCTTTGATACGCAAACACAGGGCCGCAACGCGCGCCAGCAGTTCAGTGTCACGGGTCAAACAGCAGCCATCGATCAAGATCTGACGGCGCGCGAAAATCTCATGATTTTCGCGCGTTTGTCAGGGCTGGCGATACCCGCCGCCCGCAGCCGGACAACTGAACTGTTAAAGGCGTTTGACTTAGTTGCTTCAGCAGATCGAACACTTGAAACTTTTTCTGGGGGCATGCGGCGAAGGCTGGACCTTGCCGTAAGCCTGGTAGGCAAGCCAACGATTTTATTTTTAGACGAGCCAACGACCGGCCTAGATCCGCGCACGCGCGCTCAGATGTGGCAAGTGATCCAAACCCTAGTCGCCGACGGGTCAACCGTCCTGCTCACCACCCAGTACCTGGAAGAGGCCGCGCAATTCGCTGATCGCATTGCCTTGATCGATCACGGGCAAATGAAAGCTATCGGCACCCCAGATGAACTGACTAGGCGCGTTGGGGGCAAGCGATTGCGCCTCCAAGTCGCGGCGGAACAATCCCTAAAAGGGGCTCAGGTCATCCTGCAAAAAACTGAAATGCATCCTGTTCAGGTCAGCGAACGAACCTTGACGGTGCCACTGGATGAAGGTGAGGTGGGGCAAACCGCAGCACTGCTTCAGCAATTTGACGAAGCTGGCATCGCCCTCAGCCAGTTTGCTATCGAACCGCCATCGCTCGACGATGTCTTTTTGCAAATGACGGTTGGCAAGAACTAAGGAGGCTCCACAAATGAATATCGAGACAAGCAACACTCATAACTTAAAAAATATAATGACCATGACTCATCGTAATCTCTTGAAGACCCTGCACAACCCGGACAACTTTGGCGATGTCATTATGGAACCGGTTATTTTCACCTTGCTATTTGGATTTTTGTTTGGCGGCGCCATTGCCGGGAGCGTGCAGGCTTACCTGCCTATCCTGGTGCCTGGCATCCTGATTCAAAGTATTCTCAATGCCGCATCAGGATCAGGGTAGCAGCTCCGTGAGGATATTAATAATGGCGTTTTCGCTCGTTTCAAGACCTTGCCAATCGCGCCAATCGTGCCGCTTGCCGGGCAATTGATCGGGGACATTTTTCGACTGCTGGTGGCAGGATCGATGGCCTTGATCACGGCCTTTCTCATGGGCTGGCGCCCGGTCGTAGACCTGCCAATGGTCGCAGCCGCGCTGGGCTTGGCGTTGTTCATCGGCTGGGCCACTTCTTGGATTTTTGCCTTGGTGGGGCTCGTAGCCAAAAACGCGGAAATGATCGGCAGCCTATCCATGATGATCATTTTAGTGTTGACCTTCTTGTCCAATGCCTTTGTGCCCACTAAGACCTTGCCAAGGTTCATTCAGACGATCGTGAATCTAAATCCGGTTAGCTACACCGTCACGGCGATCCGGTCGCTTTTGCTAACCGGAACGTGGAATCTGCATGCGACGGTCGCCTTGCTTTGCGGACTCCTCATTATTTCGATCTTCATGCCGCTCAGCTTAATGGCCTATCAAAAGCAAAACTGACCCAAAAACCAGGCGCCTAGCGAGTTTTTCGCCAGGCGCCTTTGGGCACAAGTCCGTTACTATTTGGTCAGTCCCATGATCACTCAAAACAGCAGGCGATTGCGCGGCGCATTCCCCAGCACAGAGCGGTACAGGGCCAGGTTGGCGAGAGTCACCCCGATGATGATGATGCCGTAGAAAACTTGCCCCCCACGCTCATGACGTGAGCTGAGACGATCCGCGTCGCATAGGGCACCAGCGAGCTAAAAAACAGCAACCCGATGGCCAGCCACGGGGCACCCCTGTGGATAACAGCTAGCCGCTCAGTCTGCCCAGACCTCACAAGAAAACAGGCGACCCCAAAGGACCGCCTGAGTGAAACTTGGTATTTTCATCAAACTTGTACTTTTAATACTTACCTTCGTTGCTGAACAAATAATAGATCAGCATGCCTGCACCAAGCAGCGCGCACACCCCACCGATGATAGGAACGACTTTGCCAAACTGAGTGACCGTCATAATGATGGCGCCGCCCACGAAGAGGAAGCCGCCAGCCTGCAAGTTTTTCATAATGAGCCCCTTTCAGGTTAGTACCCAAAGCTTATCATAATTGTTTATCAATCCGCACCTGGAAAAAATTTATTCCCGCGGCGACGACCTCGCGGAGAAAAAGACAACGAAGTTCAAGCCCTCAACCCATGCGTTTGATTTCAATCTAGTGTTATAACCACTTAACCTAGCCTCCGAGTTGCGTCATCCCGGTCACATTGAAAAGAAGAAATGCTGGGGCAAAATTAGTTAAACTATTGGTTACGCAGTAGATCTACTGAGCGTCAATTTTCTTAAGTTGTGAGACCCAAGTCTCAGCATAACTGTCTGACGCTTCGGTGACCTCTGTTGTTTCGATCAAATCTGAGTGCTAGCATGAACACGTGTCTTTATCACTAAATAAGGAGAAACAACAATGATTATCAAACTAAGCAAAAAAATCAGCGCTTCAACTTTGATAGGGGGTGATAACTAACAGTCAGGTACGAAAGGAAAACTCTTTTGAATAAATATCGTCTGCAAGCATTTGTATCCTGGATTATTCATAGAATTTCAAAAAAGCAGCGCAATCCCACGATTCACACGGGACTGCGCTGCTTTGGTGTTTCACCCATTGGGTGCGCCTATATGCTAAGGTTGAGTCGACGAA